>CAJUQD010000001.1 GCA_910588105.1 uncultured Oscillospiraceae bacterium
TGGCCACGGGACTGCGCCGGGGTGAACTGCTGGGCCTGAAATGGGAGGATATCGATTGGGAGCAGGGCACGATCCAGGTGCGCCGTCAGATTGCCCGAATCGATGGCGAGGTGGTGGAGGCCCCACTCAAGACGAAAAACTCCTACCGCAGTGTGTCCATCGGACAGGATGCGGTGGAAATCCTCAAAGACCAGCAGAGGAAAACCAGCAGCGAGTATGTGTTCCCATCCCCCACAGGCGGCCCCATCTCACCGGACAGCGTACTCCATATGCTCACCGGGTGCTGAAGCGGGCAGGGTTACCCCAGATTCGCTTCCACGATATGAGACATACGTTCGCAACCGTAGCCCTGCAAAATGGTGTGGACATCAAGACCGTCTCCGGGATGCTGGGCCACTACAGCGCCGGGTTTACACTGGACACCTACGCCCACGTCACCACCCAGGCGCAGCGGCAAGCGGCGAATACCATGGCAAATATCCTCTCCGGTGCTGTTGAGAACTAACGGGACATTTCCTCGTATGGGTCAAAACTTGGGTCTTGCGGAAAGGCAAAAAGTAAACCACCCTGAAAAATGCGGAAAAGCAAAGAAATCCCCTCGATTTCCAGGGAAATCGAGGGGATTTTGGTTGCGGGGGCCGGATTTGAACCGACGACCTTCGGGTTATGAGCCCGATGAGCTACCAGACTGCTCCACCCCGCGATATTTTATTGGTGCCGGAGACCGGGGTCGAACCGGCACGGGATCACTCCCACGGGATTTTAAGTCCCGGGCGTCTGCCAATTCCGCCACTCCGGCTTATCAAGGCTAGATTATAATAGCACGTTTTCCCCCTTCTGTCAACCCCTATTTCCGTCACTTCATTCGTCTCCGGCAATTTGCCAAAATTCTTGTCAAAGCCGAGCTGGCATGGTATAATAAATAGCAGAAGCTGCACATAAAGGAAAATCCTCACTTGCCGCTTGTGACTTCCCTGCCATGGTGAGGGCACCACTATTAGGGCATGTGTGAAAATTGACAACACGCCAAAAAGGCGTGCCTTCTGCCACCGTACCGCGCTTATTTGCCTTGAAATACACAAAGTACTTCTGTGACAAATCGCCTTGCCCGCCGAAAGACTTCCTCGCGGCTGGGCATATTGCCAATTTTCAAACGGCGCTAGAAAAGAGGAGCGTATTTCATGAATATCGGTTTTGTCGGGCTGGGCATCATGGGCAAGCCCATGGTGCGGAATCTCCTGAAAGCTGGCCATCGGGTCTGGGTGCGCAACCGCTCCAAAGCCCCCGAGGAAGCGCTGCGCAAAGACGGCGCCATCCCCGCCGGATACCGGGAAATGGCGGAAAACTGCGAGCTGGTCATCACCATGGTGCCCAACTCCCCCCAGGTGCGGGAGGTCCTGCTGGGTGGGGACGGCATTGCCCAGCATATGCGCCAGGGCCAAACCGTCATCGACACTTCTTCCATAAACCCGGTCGCCTCCCAGGAAATTGCGGCGGAGCTGGCCAAGCGGAGGGTGGAAATGCTGGACGCCCCAGTATCCGGCGGCGAACCCAAGGCCATCGACGGCACCCTGTCTTTCATGGTAGGCGGCAAACAGGAAATCTTCGACCGTTATAAAGGGATTTTGCTCAATATGGGGGCCTCTGCCGTGCGCTGCGGCGAGGTGGGCGCAGGCAATACCACCAAGCTGGCCAATCAGATTATCGTGGCCTGCAATATCCAGGCGGTAGCGGAAGCCCTGACCCTGGCCCAGAAGGCCGGGGTGGATCCGGAGCTGGTGTTCCAGGCCATCCGGGGCGGGCTGGCGGGCTCCACCGCCATGAACGCCAAGGTCCCTATGATGCTGGCCGGGGACGACGCGCCCGGTTTCAAAATCGACCTGCATATCAAGGATCTGAATAATGTCCTGGACTGTGCCCACTCTGTGGGTGCGCCTGTGCCCATGACCGCCCAGGTGCAGGAAATTTTGCAGTGGGTGCAGCACCACGAGGGCGGGCAAAAGGACCACAGCGCCATCGCCCAATACTACGAATATCTGACCGGCATCCGCCTTGGCCGGTAACACGTAAAAGGGCCGCTGTCCCCCGCTTGGGGTGACAGCGGCCCTTTCAGTTTGCTTTGGCTTGCGTCTTGCGCTCAGCTTTCCAGCAGCAGCGCCGCGATGTCGTTCACATTGGTCCCGGTGGGGCCGGTCTTAATAAGGCCGCCGGCCTTATCAAGCGCATGGTAGGAATCATTGTCCCTGAGCGCCGCGAAAATGTCCACCCCCTGCTCCCGCAGGGCCTGCGCGGTGGAGCCGTCCACATAGCCTCCGGCGGCGTCGGTGGGGCCGTCGGTACCGTCCGACCCCAGGGAGAACACCGCCGCGCCGGACATGCCCGCGATGCCGGGGGCGGCGGACAGGGCAAGCTCCTGGTTTCTCCCCCCAAGGCCGCGGCCGGTGAGGTGCACCACCGTCTCCCCCCCCGCCAGAAAGGCCAGCTTCCGCCCGCCGCCGTGGTGGTACTGGGCGATGTTTGCCAGGAATGCCCCGGCCTCCCGCGCCGCACACGACAGGCTGGCGGTGAGCACCACGGGGGCATACCCCAGGGCACGGCACTCCTCCTGGGCGGCCAGGCACAGCTGGCGGACGCTGCCGGTGATGTGGGTCTCCACATTGTCCAGGCTTTTGGGCGTCTCCACCGCCAGCAGGGCGCGCATCTCCCCGGTGAGGGTCAGCCCGTATTTCTCCGCCACCGCCCTGGCCTGCTCCTCCGTGCTGGAGTCCGGGTAGGCGGGGCCGGAGGCAATCATGTCCAGCGGGTCGCCGATGATGTCGGACAGCACCACGGAAAACACCCTGGCCGGGGCGCACAGCGCGGCAAAGCGCCCGCCCTTCACGGCGGAAAAGCGCTTGCGCACCGTGTTCATCTCCACGATGTCCGCCCCGGAGGCCAGCAGTTCGTGGGTGAGCCGGTCCAGGTCGGCGGGGGGGATCAGCGGCTTTTCAAACAGGGCGGAGCCGCCGCCGGACAGCAGAAAGAGCACCGTGTCCTCCTCCGCCAGGCCGGACACCGCCTCGATGGCGGCCTGGGTGGCCCGGAAGGAGTTCTCATCCGGGACGGGGTGGCCCGCCTCATAGATCTCCAGGCCGGGCAGCGGGCCCTTGCTGTGGCCGTACTTGGTGACGACCACGCCGGAATCAACCCGCCCGCCCAGCTGCCGGACGGCGGCCGCGGCCATCTGCCACGCGGCCTTGCCCGCCGCCACCAGCACCAGCCGCCCCGGACCGAACCGGGCCGCCTCCAGGGCCTTGGCCACCGCCGTATCCGGCAGGGCGGCCTTGAGCGCCGCGTCCATAATGCGCTGCGCGTCTGCTCTCAGTGACAAGGGAAAGTCCCTCCTTTTCGTCAAATATGAGGGGCCGCCGCCGGGCCTGAAATCCCGGCGGCGGCCCTGATGGTTTTCCTGATTACACGAACAGGGAGAGGATGAAGACGAGGATGATAACCGTCAGGCCCATCACGCCGGTCATGCCGGTCTGGCACTTGTAGGCCTCGTTGGTCTTCATGTCGGAGAACTGGGACACCACCCAGAAGTAGGAGTCGTTGGCGTGGGAGACGAACATGGAGCCCGCGCCGATGGCCATGACCACCAGCACCTTGGCCAGGGGCGAGGTGAAGCCCATGGTGGCCATGAGGGGGGCCATCATGCCGGCGGTGGTAATCATCGCGACGGTGGAGGCGCCCATGGCGATCTTCAGGATGGCGGCAATGATGAAGGGGATGAGCACGCCGATGCCGGTGCTGGTCAGGCTGCCCACGGAGTCGGCGATGGGCAGGCACTTCAGGATGGCGCCGAAGGAGCCGCCGGCGCAGGTGATGGCCAGGATGCCCGCGGAATCGGTGACGCCCTGGGTCACCCACTTCAGGGTGTTCTCTTTCTCGGACGCGGGGATCAGGCTGATGGACAGGAACACGCCCAGCAGCAGCGCCACCTCGGGCTTACCGATGAAGGCGATGAACTTGAAGAAGACGCCGGTGCCGAAGGGGCTGCCGGGGAAGGAGGCCACGGAGGCCAGGGCGATGAGGATGATGGGCAGAATGATGGGGGCGAAGCTCTGCACCGCGCCGGGCAGCTTGCCGTACTTGCTCTGCAGCTCCTCATAGGTGAACTCGGAGTTGGCGGGGATGTCGATCTTGCTGGCCACGAACTTGGCGTAGAGGATGGCCACGATGACGGCGGGGATGGAAATGCACAGGCCCACCAGGATGGTCAGGCCCAGATCCGCCTCCAAAGTGCCGGCCATGGCAATGGGGCCGGGGGTGGGGGGCACCAGGCAGTGGGTGGCGTACAGGCCGCCGGACAGGGCGGTGCCCATCACCGCCAGGGAGATGTTGGACTGCTGGGCCAGAGCGCGGCTGATGGGGGAGAGGACCACGAAGCCGGAATCACAGAACACGGGGATGCCGGTGACGTAGCCCATGGCGCCCATGGCCACCACGCTGTTCTTCTTGCCCACCAGCTTCAGAATGGTGTTGGCCATGGTCAGCGCGGCGCCGGTCTTCTCCAGGATGGTGCCGATGATGGTGCCGCACAGGATGACGATGCCGATGCTGGTCATGATGCCGCCGAAGCCGTTCTTGATGGTGCCCACCATGTCGGCAGGGGTCTCGAGGCCGGCGGTGCCGGGCTGGTAGATGCCCCAACACAGGCCCAACAGCATGGCGATCACCAGCATGACGATGAACGGATGCATCTTCAGCTTGGAGATGGCAAAGACCATGAGAACCACTGACGCGATGATAAGTAGGAACATGACGAACGTTTGCATACTCTCTTTCCTCCTTTTTTATTCCAAAGCCTGACGGCTTTGTTTACGCTTGTGGTGCTCCAGCAGGAGCCGTACCAGAAATTCCTCCTGAAAGGGCCCGCACCGCCCCAGCTCCAGAATCTCCAGCAGCCGGCGCACCCGGTATTGCAGGGTGTTCTTATGGATAAACAGCTCGGACGCCGCCTGGGTGACGCTGCGCCCGTGGCGGTAGTAGCACTCCGCCGTCTGGAGCAGAAGGGGCAGCTCGCCCTCCCGGAAGGCGTCCCGCAGTCCGGCGTACAGCCGCTCCAGGAAATCCGCGTCCTGAATGGCCGCGCTGTAGAGCAGGTAGTCGCAGCGGGTGGCCGGGTCGCGCAGGTCGCTCAACGCCCGGGAGGAGATGGATTCCAGGGCGGCGGCCTGCTGGTAAGCCGCCGCAATGTCCCATTCGGTGCGGCATATATCCCCGATGCACAGCCGGTAATCGGCCAGTATGTTGGCCTGGCCCGCATCCTTGTGATACAGCGCGGCGGCGGAGTGGTCCGCACACGCGCACAGCAGCACCAGCCGGTCATCCACCGTCCCCCACAGCTCCCGCTCCGGCCTCAGCCAGCCCTGGGCCGACAGGAAATTGAGCAGCTGCTCCTGCCGGTCCGACTGGGCCGCCCCGGCCCGGTCGGAAAAGACCATCACCAGCAGCGGAAAACCCAGGCGCAGCCCCAGGCTGTCCATCAGCAGCTTGGCGTCCGCCATCGCCCGGTCCGTGGGGGCCAGCAACGCCCGGAGCACCCGCCCCCGCAGCTCGCCCTCCGCCAGGCGGGGACTTGCCATGGCCTCCAGCTGAAAATATTTGGCCGCGTAGACCTCCAGCAGGTGGGCCAGGGCCTGGATCTCCGGGGGATCCCCCCGGATGCCCACCACGCCGATAATAGCCCCGTTAACCCGGAGGGGCATATTGCACCCCTCCCTGGCCCCGGAGTAGTCCGGCACCTGCTCCTTGGTGATGTTCACCATTTTCCCGGTGCGCACCGCCTCCATGGCCCCCTGGTGGAAAGAACCCACCCGGGCAGGGTCGCTGGAGGCCACGATAATCCCCTTGGTGTCCATCAGGTTGATGGTACGGCCCTCCACCAGGCCGGAGACCGCCTCCACCATCTCCCTGGCAAGCGGCTGGAGCAGCATCAACAGCCCGCCTCCAGGAAAATGCTGTCCCCCACCGACAGGTGGCAGTGCCGCAGCCCCTCCCGGCGGCCGGCGCAGCGCTCGGCCTCCCGCCCGGAGCAATGGCTCAGCCCCAGCACCTGCAGGCCCCTGGCCTGGAACGCGTCGATGGTGGCCTCAATCCTCTCCCCGTCCGCCTCCATCAGATGGGTGCCGCCGAACACCCCCATCACGGGGCGGTCCAGCACAGCGCACACGTGCTCCACCATGTTCAGGATGCCGGGGTGGGAGCAGCCCACGAAAATGGCCAGGCCCTGGGGGGTGCCCACAGCCATGCAGATCTCGTCGCAGAAGTCGTCGGGCACAAAGCCCTGCGCCGTCAGGCGCACAAAGCGATCCGGGATGGACTCAAAGCTGTGCCGCCTGGGAAAGCCGCCCACCAGCCACAGGCCGGGGAAAGGCTGGGCCAGGCCGTCCACCACCCGGCGCTCCACGCCGTGCCGCTCCAGAAACTCCGGCCCAAAGCCGGCGGACAGGTCGGTGTAGCGCAGGCCGTCGCAGGCAAACTTCGCTTCAAAAAAATGGGGCCCGGTGTAGAGGGTTCCGCCGCCCATCCCCTGCTCCAGCAGGTCGCGGAAGCCGGCGGCGTGGTCATAGTGGCTGTGGCTGAGCACCACCGCGTCCAGCTTCGCCACATCCAGCCCCAGCCTGTGGGCGTTGACCCACGGATGGGGGCCGGAGCCACAGTCAAAAAGGATGCGGAAATCCGGTCCCTCCAGAAGATAGGACAAGCCGTGCTCATTGACCAGCGCCTTGTTTTCCGACGCATCGTTATCCATCAATGCTGTGACACGTACCATTTTCAGCCGCCCCCATTCCTGATACCCAGTCTATGCTTTGTACAATATAGATATATTCTGCTAATATTTTTTCTGATGATACAGCCATTATAACCTAAAGTGTTGGAAAATGGAACAGAAAACTTTTGGTATTCGTCACAAAGTGAGGATTTTTTTCACAAGTGCTTTTGTGCTGGCGGATGAAAAAAGGCTTTTTCCCTTCTCTCCACTTGCGGAAACAGGCACCAGGCGGCTATAATCAAAGCACTTCCTAATCATGAAACGGGGTGCGGCGCTATGGTTCGGGCGTTCCGGCAGAGCAGGCTGACCGCGGCGGGCGTGTTCACCGCGGCGGCGGTGTTAACCATACTGGTCTGGATTCGGGACAGGGGGCTGCCTGTCCATATCCCGATTATTGCCTCGGTGCTCCTGCTCCTGCTGGGGGTTTTTGCGGGCCTCCTGGCGGCCAGGCTGGTGGCGGACAGCTGCAACACCAAACTGCTGGGCCTGCTCCATGTGGAGCTGGATCCGGACGCTTTCCTCCGGCAGTACGCCGAAATTCCCGGGCGGCTGAAGCCGGACAGCCGGGAGCATCTGGTGGCCTGCGCCTATCTGGCCGACGGCTATGCCGCCAAAGGGGACTTTGACGCGGCCCTTGCCGCCCTGTCCCCGCTGGAGCGGGCCGGGCTGGCGGGGGACGCCGCCCTGCGGGGGCTCTACCTCCAGGACCTGTGTGCCTATCGTTTGGGTAAGGGGGACCGGGCGGGGGCCGCCCAGGCATTGGAGGAGCTGGAGGGGCTGGCCGCCGGGTGCGGGGAAAAGCAGGCCAGGCTGGCCCAGAACCTCTCGGGCACCGCCGCGCTGCTGCGCGCCCGGCTCACCTGCCTGCGGGGCCGGGCGGTGGACCGGGCCTGGCTGGAGCAGCAGCTTTGGCAGGCCCCCTTCCGGCTGCGCCGTCTGGACATACAGCAGATCCTGGCCCAGGACGCCCTGCGCTGCCTGGGGCCGGAGCAGGCAGCCCCCCTGCTGGCCCGCCTGCGGGACGAGGGCGGCAAAACCTGGTACGCCGCCTGGGCGCGGGAGCAGCTGGGGCAGCCGGGAAAGTGACCTTGCCCCATCAGACAGCCCGCCTGCGCTTGCCACGCAGGCGGGCTGTTTCAGCAGACATACAGTGAAATTTGACATTTGCCCGGTTCTCCGATATAATGGCGGAAATTTGCAAAGAGGAGAGGGCAAATGAAACGAGAAAGCTTCCGCTCCCGGCTGGGTTTCCTGCTGGTGAGCGCCGGATGCGCCATCGGCATTGGCAACGTGTGGAAATTCCCCTATGTCACCGGGGAATACGGCGGCGGCGTGTTCGTGCTGTTCTACCTGCTGTTTCTGGTGATTATGGGGGTGCCTGTGCTCACCATGGAGCTGGCGGTGGGCCGGGCCAGCCGCAAAAGCGCCGTGCTGGGCTACCGGACCCTGGAACCCACGGGGTCCAAGTGGCACGTCCACGGCTGGTTCTGCCTGATTGGCTGCTATCTGCTGATGATGTACTACACCACCGTGTCTGGCTGGATGCTGGGCTACTTCTTCAAATTCGCCGGGGGCGCTTTCGAGGGAATAGCCCTGGAGGCGGTGGACGGGGTGTTCTCCGCCATGCGGGCCGACCCCATGGAGATGACCGTCTGGATGGCGGTGATGGTGGCAGCGGGCTTCCTGGTGTGCTCCCTGGGCCTCCAGGGCGGCCTGGAGCGGGTGACCAAGTGGATGATGCTGGGCCTGCTGGGCCTCATCGTGGTGCTGGCGGTGCACAGCCTCACCCTCCCCGGCGCGGGGGAGGGCGTCCGATTCTACCTCCTGCCCGACTTCGGCCGGGCCGTGGAGCAGGGGCTGGGCAAGGTGGTCACGGCCGCCATGAACCAGGCGTTCTTCACCCTCAGCCTGGGTATCGCCGCCATGGAGATCTTCGGCAGCTACATGAGCCGGGACAACACCCTGGCCGGGGAGGCGGCCCGCATTTGCGGCCTTGATACCTTCGTGGCCATTATGAGCGGCCTCATCATCTTCCCCGCCTGTTTTTCCTTTGGGGTGCAGCCGGACGCGGGGCCGTCCCTCATCTTCATCACCCTGCCCAAGGTGTTTGCCAATATGGCCGGGGGACGGCTGTGGGGGGGCTGTTCTTCCTGTTCATGACCTTCGCCAGCTTCTCCACTGTCATCGCCGTGTTCGAGAACCTGCTGGCCGGGTGCATCGACAACTTTGGCTGGAGCCGGAAAAAGGCGGCGCTGTTCAACGGCGTGTTCCTCCTGCTGGCCTCCATGCCCTGCGTGCTGGGCTATAACCTGTGGTATTTCGAGGCCGTTTTGCCCAACGGCGCAGTGGGCCAGGTGCTGGACATCGAGGACTTCCTGGTGTCCAACCTGCTGCTCCCTCTGGGGTCGCTGGCCTACCTGCTGTTCTGCGTCACCAAATGGGGCTGGGGCTTCGACAAGTACCTGGCCGAGGCCAACGCAGGCAGGGGCGTAAAAATGCCCCGGGCGCTGAAGCCCTATTTCCAGTTTGTACTCCCCATACTCATCCTGGTGATTTTGATCCAAGGCTTAATGAGATAATGGAACGTCCCGGTTTCAGAAGAAACCGGGACGTTTTTCACTTCTTTCCGCGCTCCCGCATCTTCCCCTCGTAGTCCTGGAGGGCGCGAAGCGCCTGCCCCGACATGGGCACGATGACGATAATATTGAACACCGTCATCAGCCCCACCCCCACGTCCCCCAGATCCCACACAAAGGTATACGCCGCCAGCCCGCCCACGAACAGCATGGCCAGGGCCAGCACTTTGTAGAGAGTCTGGGACAGCCAATTGTCGCCGAACAGGTAGGCCACATTGGATCGGGCGTAGAACAGGATGCCCACAAAGGTGGAAAAGCTGAACAGCCACAGGATCAGGGCGATGAACACCACCCCGAACCGGCCCAGGTGGTGGGCCATGGACGCCTGGAGCAGGTCCATCAGCTCCAGCCCGGCCACCTTTTCCGCCGGGGTCACCAGGATGATGAAGGCGGTGCAGCTGCAAATGACGATGGTGTCGATAAACACCCCCAGCGCCTGCAAAAGGCCGGTCTTGGCGGGGTGGGAGGTATCCCCCGCCGCAGCGGCGCAGGGGGCGGAGCCGGAGCCGGCCTCGTTGGAAAACAGCCCCCGCTTCACCCCGTTCATGACCACCGCGCCAAAGCCCCCCGCCGCGGCCTGGCGCAGACCGAACGCCTCCTCAAAGATGCGGCGGAACACATCGGGCAGGACGGTGATATTCATACCGATGAGGATGAGGGTGATGACAAAGTAGCAGGCCGCCATGATGGGCACCAGCACATCCAGCACCCGCACGGTGGCGTTCTTCCGCAGTACGATGGCGGCGGACAGGGCTGCCAGCACAACAGTGGTGTAAACGGGCTCGATGTGAAAGGCGTTCTGGAAGGCGGAGGACACGGAGTTGGAGATGACCTGGCTGATGCCGCACCAGCAGATCAGGCCGGAGACGGCAAACAGCGTCGCCAGAACAGAGTGCCGCCCCAGTTTCCCGCCCCGCCTCTCCTTGATAAAGCTGTGGATATAATAGGCCGGCCCTCCCCGCCAGCCGCCGTACAGCGGGTCTTTTTCCTTATGGAGCTGGGCCAGGGTGGCCTCAATGAAAGCGGTGGACGAGCCGATCAGCGCCGTAACCCACATCCAGAACACCGCCCCCGCCCCCCCGGCGGAAATGGCTGCCACCACCCCGATCAGGTTGCCCATGCCCACCCGGGTGGCGGTGGAAACAATGAGGGCCTGGACGCCGGAGATGGCGCTCCCCTCCCGGTCGGTCCGCTTTTCCGCCGCCGCCCGAAGCATCTCCGGGAACAGCCGGATGGGCAGCACCCGGGTGCGGACGGTAAAAAAGATGCCCGTGGGGATGAGCAGCGCAACCAGCAGCGATACACCCAGCGCCCCGCCCCCCGGCAGGGGGATTATAAAGAGGTCGCCCCACAGCAGGTTGTAGGCGGCGGTGATGGCATCGGCAATTGGTTTCATGGCAGCCTCCTTGGCAATTCGGTCCGGTCCGCGCTCCATCCGGGGCGGCGGGATAAAACATCCTCCCGCCGGTCATAACCGTAGCGTCAATTTCATATCGTTTATCCTACCCCAGCGGGACCGCCTTGTCAATGAAATGTAACCATTCCCGCCGTATGCGCAGGGTTCGCCGCCGCCCGCACCCCAGGTCATTTTCGCCCCAGTCCGGCAAAATTCGTTAACCCATTGACAACCGGGCTCCACTGCCCATATAATAGCAGTGGCCGCTTTTACGGGCGCGGTCCAGACACCACATCATGATTTACGAGGTGCACAGAGATGAACAGTATCCGCAAAAAAATCACGGTATGCCTGATGGCGACAGTCTTAGCCGCGCTGGTACTGGTGGGCGCCACCAGCATCTCCCTCAACTACCGCAGCACCATCGCCACAGTGGACCAGATGATGAGCGAAACCGCCGTGCTGGCCGCGGAGCGGATTGAGCAGGAGCTCACCGCCTACAAAAACGTGGCCATGGACACCGGCTGCATCGCCCAGCTGTCCGACCCGGATACCCCTTTGGAAACCAAGCGGGCCATCATTGACGAGCGGGCCTCCATGCACGGCTTCCAGCGGGGCAATATCATCGGCGCCGACGGCTTGAGCATTTTCGACGGCAAGGACTACTCCGACCGGGAGTATGTCCAGCAGGCCATGAAGGGCACTGTCTATGTGTCCGAGCCCCTCGTCAGCAAAATTACCGGCGAGCTGTCCATCATGGTGGCCGCCCCCCTCTATGCCAACGGGAGCCGGGGAGACGGCATTGTGGGCGTGGTCTACTTTGTACCGCCGGAGACCTTTCTGAACAACATTGTGTCCTCCATCAAGGTGAGTAAAAACAGCCGCGCTTACATGATTAACAAAAACGGCGACACCATCGCCGACGTCACCCTGGAGACCATCACCACCCAGAACGTGGAGCGGGACGCCCAGAACGACCGCTCCCTGAAGGAGCTGGCCGCCATCCACGCCGAGATGCGCCAGGGGAAAAACGGCTTCGGCAGCTTTCACGACGCCGACGGGCCCCGGTACGCGGCCTACGCCCCCGTGGGTGGCACCGACGGCTGGAGCGTGGCCGTCACCGCCATGAAGAAGGACTACCTCACCGATACATATGTGGGCATCCTCATCAACATCCTGGTGAGTGCGGCCTCCGCCCTGGCCTCCATCGCGGTGGCCCTGCGCTTGTCCACCAACATCAGCAGGCCCATGCGGGCGGTGTGCGAACGGATGAAGCTGCTGGTGGCCGGCGATCTGAAGTCCCCCGTCCCCCAGACCGGCAGCCGGGATGAGACCGCCCAGCTCACCCAGTCCACGGCGGACATGGTGACCGGGCTGAACACCATCATCAACGACATCAGCTACCTGCTCACCGAAATGGCCAACAAAAACTTCGACATCCAGTCCTCCCACCGGGACGCCTATGTGGGCGAATTCCAGAACATCCTGCTGTCCATGCGCAACCTGAAGGTGGAGCTGAGCGGCACCATGCGGCGCATCGACGCCGCCGCCGCCCAGGTGTCCTCCGCCAGCGGCCACGTATCCACCGGCGCCCAGACCCTGAGCCAGGGCTCTATGGAGCAGGCCAGCGCGGTGGAGGAGCTTGCCGCCACCATCAACGACATCTCGGCCAGCGCCAAAAGGACCGCCGCCGCCGCCGATCAGGCGGGTCAGGCCGTGGGCCAGGCAGGGGCCCAGCTGGGGATCAGCGTAGACTATGTGAAGGATCTGAACGCGGCCATGGAGAAGATCTCCAGCTCCTCCGAGGAGATTTCCAAGATCATCGCCGCCATTGAGAACATCGCCTTCCAGACCAATATCCTGGCCCTGAACGCCGCCGTGGAGGCCGCCCGGGCGGGCAGCGCGGGCAAGGGCTTCGCCGTGGTGGCCGACGAGGTGCGCAACCTGGCCCAGAAGTCCGATGAGGCTGCCAAGGCCACCAAGGAGCTCATCGGCGGCTCCATTGCCGCCGTCAACGAGGGCAGCCAGGCAGTGAACCGCGTTACCGAGTCCCTTGAGCGCACCAACACCATCGCCGGCAGCGTCACCACCCAAATGGATATCGTGGTCAAGGCGGTGGAGAGTCAGACCGACGCCATCAATCAGGTCACCGAAGGCATCGACCAGATCTCCAGCGTGGTGCAGACCAACTCCGCCACCGCCCAGGAGAGCGCCGCCGCCAGCCAGGAGCTGTCCGCCGAGGCCACCAGCCTGAAGCAGCTGGTAGATCAATTTACCCTGGCCAAGGATTGACCCCGCCGCGCTGCCCCAGCGCCCCTCCGGCCCCCATGGGCCGGAGGGCGTTTTTTGCCCTTTCATCCCCACACAAGCACAACTGGTACTTGTTTTCCGGCACCTTGTATGGTAAGCTATTCTTCAGTGAGTCCGGCTGAGAGAGGAGTGGCCTAGCCATGCTGAAGAACGCCAAGCGGAACCTTCGCGCCCTTGCCCTGGCGGCGCTGTGCGTATGCCCCCTGGGGCTGGGCGGATGCGAGGCCGGCCTGTCCGGCCCATCCGATTCCTCGGCGGTCCAGTCCGGGCCGGAAGGCCCGGAAGGCGCGGTTCGGTTTGATCGGAGCCTGGACGGCTACGGCCCCCGCAAGACCGAGTACGACTTTTACTTTACTTATAAGATGGTCCATCCCTGGTGGGACGCGGTGGCCCTGGGCATGGAGGACGCCGCCCGGCAGTACGAGGAGATGGGCGTGTCCGTCAACTACGAGTACCTGGCCCCCGTCTCTGTCTCCGCCCAGGACCAGCTCCGGCGGCTCAGAGAGGCCGCCGGGCGGGGGTTCGACGTAATCGGCGTAGACGTGGCGGACGTGGGCACGGTAACTCCTGCCATCAACGCCCTGCTGGACGAGGGACACAAGGTGATGACCTTCTCCAGCTCCGACGCCTCCAAGGAAAACGGCTGCCGGCGCATCGCCTACGTGGGCAACACCCACAACTACGAGGACGGGGCCGACCTGACCCGGGCGCTGTGTGAGAAGCTGGGGGGCACGGGTAAGGTGGCCCTTCTGGTAGGCACCCCCGGCGCGCCCTGCCATGAGGACCGGGCCCTGGGCGCCCGGCGCGTCATCGGGCAATACCCGGACATGGAAATTGTGGAGACCGAGTATGACAGGGATACGGTGGAGCTGGCCTACGAGTACACCAAAGAGTTTTTGGCGCGCCATCCCGACCTGGCCGGCATCATCTGCTGCAACATGAGCAATCCCGTGGGCGCGGCCCGGGCGGTGGTGGAGGCCGGACTCCAGGGCCAGGTGGCCATCGTGGGCATGGACCATGACCAGGAAGCGCTGGGTTACCTTCGGGATGGCGTCATCTATGCCCTGGGGGTGCAGGACTGCTATTCCATCGGCTTTGACACCATCCAGGTGGCGGTGAAAATCGCGGATGGGCTGCTGCCGGGGGAGTCCTACCCGGAAAAGACGGAGGAAATCACAACCATCATCTATCAGGACGGCGCGGCGGCCATGCTGCGCATCCTGTACGGTGAGATTGATTGAGAATGGCGGGTATCGGAACATGGAGCAATCACAGCAGAACATCAATGAAACGCAGAAACGGCAGACTGTGGCCGCCGCCATATGCGGCGGCGTCATCATCGCCGCCATTCTGCTGATTACCACTGTTTGGGTGTCCACTGCCGCCCGGACCGGCACCAGCCAGGCGGTGGCCCGGGTGAGCGAGTTCTATTTGGAGGAATTGGCCGGACGCAGGGCCCAGGTGGTGTCGGAGGAGCTGAAAAACAACTTTGCTTATATGGAAAATGCCCTGGCAGTGCTGGACAGCTCCGATCTGGAGTCCCAGGAAACCCTGCGGCGTTTCCTGGGCAAGGTCGAACAGCTGCACGGGGTGAACAAATTCGCCCTGGTGGACGAGAACGGCATTGTCTACACCCAGCACAGCACCACCTCCGGCCTGAGCCGGTATCCCTTTCTGGCCCAGGGGGTGTCGGAGCCGGTCATCACCATGTCCAGCCTCTATGGAGCCAAAAAGCAGGTGATTCTTGCCATCCCAGTGGAGGGCGTCTCCTTTCAGGGCGCCCGGATCAAGGCGTGCTTTATCCAGCTCAATATCAGCGAAATGCTCAGCTCCCTCACCCTCCAGACGGGCGGCAACGAAACCTACTGCAACCTCTACCACCGCAGCGGCGAGAGCCTGACCGACAACAACTTCGGCTACCTGACCTCCGGCCACAACCTGTTTGCCGCCCTGAAGGAATCGGAGATGGACTCCGGCTCCAGCTGCCAGCAGCTGGAGGACGATTTTAACGCCGGCCGCCCGGGGCAGCTCTCCTTCCAATACCGGGGGGTTCACGAGGATCTGTGCTATGTCCCGGTGGAGGGCACCAGCTGGATGCTCACCATCCTGATCCGCGACAACGTCATCAACGACCAGATCAGCTTCATCAGCTCCGGCATGATGCGCCGCAGCGTCATCCAGATCGCCATCACCGTGGTGGCCATGCTGGGCGTATCCATCGCCCTCATTGCCCAGTACCGCCGCAACGCCCAGGTTCTGGTGGCCCGGGAAAAGGCGGACGGGGACCGCATCCGCACAGCTTACGCCCAGGTTGAGCGCCAGCAGACCGCCATGGAGATGATCCACGCCGCCATGGGTTCCGGCCAGTGGAGCATGGACTTTGACGAGGAGGCCAAAATGGTCTCGTGCACCTGGTCCGACGTGTTCCGCAACATGCTGGGCTACGAGAGCGAGGAGGACTTCCCCAACCTGCTGGAATCTTGGTCTGAGCTGCTCCACGACGAGGACCGGGAGCGGGTGCTGCGGGCCTACTGGGCTGCGGTAAAGGATTACACCGGCGGCACCGCTTATGACATTGAGTACCGCCTGTTCACCAAGCACGCCGGCTGGCGGTGGTTCCATTCCGCCGGGCGGCTGTCCCGGCGGGAGGACGGCTCCCCCATCACCTTTGTGGGCTTGTTCCTGGATGTGGACGACGCCAAGACCATGGCCATCCAGCTGGAGCAGCAGCGGCTGGACCTCCAGGACGCCCTGGCCGCCGCGCAGCACGCCAACCGGGCCAAGACCACCTTCCTGAACAACATGTCCCATGATATCCGCACCCCCATGAACGCCATCATCGGCTTCACCTCCCTGGCCGCCGCCCACATCGACAACACCGAGCAGGTACAGGACTACCTGGCTAAAATCACCACCTCCAGCAACCACCTGCTCAGCCTCATCAACGACGTGCTGGATATGAGCCGCATTGAGAGCGGCAAGGTAAAAATCGAGGAGAAGGAGACCTCCCTGCCCGAGGTGATGCACGACCTGAAAACCATCGTCCAGTCGGACATCGCCTCCAAGCAGCTGGAGTTCTACATCGACACCGCAGATGTGGTAAACGAGAATGTGCTTTGCGATAAACTGCGGCTCAACCAGGTGCTGCTCAACCTGCTGAGCAACGCCATGAAGTTCACCATGCCCGGCGGCATCGTCAGCGTCCGGGTAATCCAGAAGCCGGGCGCGGCGGAGGGCTGGGCCGCCTATGAATTCCAGGTGAAGGACACCGGCATCGGCATGAGCCCGGACTTCCTTGCCCACGTCTTTGACCCCTTCGAGCGGGAGCGGACCAGTACCGTCAGCGGCATCCAGGGCACCGGGCTGGGCATGGCAATCACCAAAAATATCGTGGACATGATGGGCGGCGCCATCTCCGTGGCCAGCGAGGAGGGCAAGGGCTCCACCTTTACCGTGTCCCTCCACTTCCAAACCTGCTCCGGCCCGGTGCGCCAGGAGGAGATCCCCCAGCTCAAGGGGCTGCGGGCGCTGGTGGCGGACGACGACTTCAACACCTGCTCCAGTGTCACCAAAATGCTGTCCACCATCGGTATGCGCTCGGACTGGACCACCTCCGGCAAGGAGGCGGTGCTGCGCACCCGGCTGGCCTGGGACCAGGGGGACGAATATTCCGTCTTTATCATCGACTGGCTCATGCCCGACATGAACGGCGTGGAGGTGGTGCGCCGCATCCGCACCATCATCGGCGAGGAAAAGCCTATCATCATCCTCACCGCCTATGACTGGTCGGACATTGAGGAGGAGGCCAGGGAGGCCGGGGTCACCGCCTTCTGCTCCAAGCCCATCTTCCTGTCCGAGCTGCGGGAACTGCTGGAAACCCCCTTCGTCCCCCGGGGCCAGGAGGAGGCCCTGCCCGGCCCCGTCGTCTCCTTCCAGGGCAAAAAGATCCTCCTGGCGGAGGACAACGAACTCAACCAGGAGATCGCCATCGAGATCCTCCAAAGCTCCGGCTTTGTGGTAGACGTGGTGGACGACGGCCAGGCCGCCGTGGAGCGGATGGGTTCCGCCCAGCCGGGCCAATATGACCTGATCCTCATGGACATCCAAATGCCCATCATGGACGGCTACGAGGCCGCCCGCCGCATCCGGGCCATGGACCGTCCCGGCGTGACCGACATCCCCATTATCGCCATGACCGCCAACGCCTTTGACGAGGACCGGCGGACGGCGCTGGAGGCGGGCATGAACGGGCACATCGCAAAGCCCATCGACGTCCCCAAGCTGATGGAACTTTTGCAAAAACAGCTGGCATGAGGCGGCCTCACGGCGCGGCCGTCCCGCATAAAGAAAGGATGAGGACAATGAATTACCGCAGGTTGGGCAAAACCGGCCTGATGGTCAGCGAAATCGGCTTCGGCGCGGAGTGGATGGAGCGCCACACCACCGGCGAGTGCCGGGCTGTGCTGGAGCGGGCGGAGGAGCTGGGCATCAACATCCTGGACTGCTGGATGTCCAACCCCGAGGTGCGCACCAGCCTGGGCCTGGCCCTGGCCGGGCGGCGGGAGCGCTGGCACATCCAGGGCCACATAGGCTCCACCTGGCAGGACGGGCAGTATGTCCGCACCCGGGACGTGGACCTGTGCCGGGCCGCCTTTGAGGATCTGCTGGCGCGGCTTCAAACCGATTATATAGATCTGGGCATGATCCACTTTGTGGACACCCAGGCCGACTGGGACGGGGCTATGGGCGGTCCTTTCCTGGACTATGTAAAACAGCTCAAGGCACAGGGAACCATCCGCCATATCGGCATGAGCACCCACAACCCGGCCATGGCCAAAAAGGCGGTGGAGTGCGGCCTGGTGGAGATGATTTTGTTCAGCGTCAACCCCGCCTTTGATATGCACCCCGCCACCGACGACCTGGACGCTTATTTTGACTGGGAAACCTATCAGGAGCACCTGGGCGGCATCGACCCCCAGCGCGCCCAGCTGTACAAGCTGTGCGAGCAGCACGACGTGGGCATCACGGTGATGAAGCCCTATGCCGGCGGGCGGCTGCTCGACGCGGAGCGCTCCCCCTTCGGCGTAGCCCTCACTCCGGTGCAGTGCCTCCACTACTGCCTCACCCGGCCCGGGGTGGCCTCGGTTCTGGCGGGGTACGACACCCCCGGGCACGTGGAACAGGCCGTGGCCTATGAGACCGCCACTGACGATGAGCGGGACTATGCCGGCGTACTGGCCCGCGCCCCCCGCCATACCTTCGGGCAGGGGGAGTGTACTTACTGCGGCCACTGCAAGCCCTGTCCTGTAAATATCGACATTGCCATGGTCAACAAGTATTACGACTTGGCGTCCATGCAGCCGGACGTGCCCGCCGCGGTGGCCGCCCATTATCTGGCTTTGGAGCACCATGCGGACGAGTGCATCGGCTGCAAAGCCTGTGAGGGCCGCTGCCCCTTCGGGGTGGAAATCGCCCGGCGTATGGAACAGGCCGCCCGGCTGTTCCATCCCTGAACCAGAACGCAGCAAGCCCCCTGCGGTTCATCCCGCAGGGGGCTTTCCTTGCCCAAATTTTCTTCCAGGCCAGCAGCGTTATTTCCCCTCGGCCCGCGCCATCGCAAGCTGGAAGTCCTTCTGGTCGGTGAATATTTCGTTCTTGTAAGGATTCTTCTTCTGTTCAATGGACCGCTTGATAATAAAGCCCAGCGCCACCACATTCACCGCCAAGGCGATAACCGCCACCACACCCTGCATGGTGGGGTCGGCGGAGGTGGGCCGCACCGCCGGATTCATCACACCGTCGGAGTACAGAACAGGCAGGACAGCGAACCGGCCCTCGTCCTGGAACAGGGGGAACACCTGGGCAAACATGCACCACAGGGCCAGGGTGTTGGCCCTGTTCTGGATCCAGCCGCCCTTGTTCCACAGCGCGTTGGCAAAGGTGGGCGCCAGCAGCAGGGCCAGGCCGCAGTACCAGGTGTGGGTGGGCAGGTTGTTGTAGGTGTACTCGAAGTTCCACAGGTCGTAGGCCAGGATATACACGAAGGTCATGTCCGGCCAGAGCATGTCCCGCTTGTCCTTGGAGGCGTAAATCCCCCACCAGCCGGTCATGCACAGGATGTTGATGATGCCGGCGATGCCGTTGACCCAGTTCCACCAGCCGCCGTACAGCCACACGTTCTCGCTGGACAGCCACCAACGGTCACCATACGCCTGGAGGGCCGCGAAGCCCTTGATGCCGGACTCGAAGTCGCTGACCACGGCGATGAGGATATTGATGGCCACGATGACAAAGGGGAACACCTTGAACCATTCCGTCTTGCCGATGCTCCACTTGTACTTGAGCATCATGAAGCCAATACAGCCCGCGGTGGCGGCGTACAGCTTGGCGTAGTGAAACCAGCTGTTCATGTGGGTGTAGGTTTGGTTATTCAGCGCCCACTCCATGCCCATGCCGGCACAGACATAGATAGCGATAAAGTAGACGGTGAGCACCGCCGGGATGCCCAAAAAGCAGATGATGCCGCCCAGCTTGCTGCGCCGGGCGAACTCGTTGGCCAGCACAAGCCCCGTGAATACCAGCAGCCAGCCCAGCAGCTGCCAACTCGCGCCATCGCCATAGATTTGAAACAGCATTGTTTTTTCCTCCTCTTGTGGGGTTTCCCATTTTCTCTCTCTTTTTTTCGGCCCGTACAGGTCAATATGCCTCGATCTCCTTGATGTTCACCTCATTTCCTGTCAAAAGCCAAGTGTCCCCGCTCCCGCAGCGGGGGCAAGTGCGGCCATGGGCCACGGTGGGGTAGTCCGCGCCGCAGCCGCCGCAGCGGGTGACGGCGGGCAGCGTCTCAATTCTCAGCTCCGACCCGCTGGCCAGCTCCGATTTAGCCGCCGCCCACCGCCAGCAGTCGGTGAGGTAATCCGGCACCACGCCGGACACCTCCCCCAGCTCCAGCACCACGGCAGACACCTTTTCCAGGTCGTTTTCCGCCGCCACCTTTTCCACACTGCGGATGATGTGGAACACAATGCCCAGTTCGTGCATAGCTTATTTCCTGTTCCTTTTTGCGGCCCGCTTAATTTTGATCTCCCGCCTCACCAGATTGGGCAGGATGGCCTTCATCTTGTCCTCACTTTTAATCATGGTGGAACACTCGGGCCGTTCCCGGTGGAGGTGGATGGCATCGAACCCGCACCGGGTGGTGCACAGACCGCAGCCAATGCACTTATTGGGATCCACGATGGACGCGCCGCAGCCCAGGCAACGGGCGGTCTCGGCTTTCACCTGCTCCTCGGTAAAGGTGCGCTTGGCATCCCGGAACGACTTCTTCCAGTCGAAGCTATCGTCCATGCCGGGGATCTGCCGGGAGGCGGTGTCATACTGTTCCACCTTGATGTTGTTCTTATCCAGCTCCACAAAGTACCGGGGGTCCCGACCGATGGTCATACTGGTGTCCGGCTGGACAAAGCGGTGGAGGGACACTGCTGCCTCCTTGCCCGCGGCGATGGCGTCGATGGCGAATTTGGGCCCCGTGTACACATCGCCGCCCACAAACACATCAGGCTGGGCGGTCTGATAGGTTTTGCCGTCTGCCTTAGCCCAGCCGCCCCGGGCAAGCTCTACCTTGCTGCCCTCCAGCAGTCCGCCCCACTCCACGCTCTGGCCAATGGAGAGAACCACGTGGCCGCAGGGGACGGTAATCGTATCCTGCTCATCATACTGGGGGGCAAAGCGGCCCTGGCTGTCCCATACGCTGGTGCAGCGCATGAACACCACGCCGGACACCTTGCCGTTTTCGGTGAGCACCTCTTTGGGGCCCCAGCCGCACTGAATGGCGATGTCCTCCTCCTCCGCTTCGGCAATCTCCTCCAGGGAGGCCGGCATTTTCTCCCGGGGCTCCAGGCAGTACATGGCCACGGAATCCGCCCCGCAGCGGTGGGCTGTCCGGGCCGCGTCGATGGCCACATTGCCGCCGCCCACAACAACGCACCTGCCCGGGACCTTCAGGCTCTCGTCCGCCAGGACCTGGCGCAAGAACTCCACCGCGGAGTACACGCCCTGGGCCGTCTCGCCGGGAATACCGGGCAGGCGGCCGCGCTGGCAGCCGATGGCGATATAAAACGCCTCATAGCCCTGGGCGCGCAGGTCGTCCAGGGTCAGGTCCCGGCCCACCTCCACGCCGCAGCGCAAGTCCACCCCCAGGGCGCGGATCACGTCGATCTCCGCGTCCAGCACGTCTTTCTCCAGCTTAAAGGAGGGAATGCCGTAGCGGAGCATACCGCCCAGCTCCTGATTTTTCTCAAACACGGTGGGCTCGTAGCCCTTGAGGGCCAGGTAGAAGGCGCAGGACAGCCCCGCCGGGCCGCCGCCGATGACGGCGATCTTCTGGGAGAAGGTCCCCTCCACCTTGGGGATCACCTTTTCCGGCACAAAGCGGCGCTCAGCGTTCAAATCCTGCTGGGCGATAAACTTCTTCACCTCGTCGATGGCCACAGCCTGGTCGATGGTCCCTCGGGTGCAGGCGTCCTCGCACCGGCGGTTGCAAACCCGGCCGCACACGGCGGGGAAGGGATTCTCTTTTTTGATGAGCTCCAGGGCCTCGGTGTATTTGCCCTGGGCCGCCAGCTTCAGATAGCCCTGGACGGCGATGTGGGCGGGGCAGGCGGTCTTGCAGGGGGCGGTGCCCGTCTCGTGAGTGTTGATTCGGTTCTTGTCCCGGTAGTCCACCGACCACTTCTCCGGGCCCCACTTCACCTCGTCGGGCAGCTCCTGCCGGGGATATTGGATGGGCGCGCCGTCCTTGGCGCACAGCTTCTGGCCCAGCTTGGCCGCCCCGGCGGGGCATACCTCCACACAGCCGCCGCAGGCCACGCACTTGTCCTGCTCCACCTTGGCCACATAGGCCGACCGGCTCATGTTGGGGGTGTTGAACAGCTGGGAGGTGCGCAGGGCGTTGCACACGTTCACATTGCAGTTGCAGATGGCGAAAATCTTCTGCTCCCCGTCGATGTTGGTGATCTGGTGGACGTAGCCGTTGGCCTCCGCCTTGCGGAAAATCTCCAGGGCCTCCTCCTTGGTGATGTAGCGGCCCCCTTTGTCCGTCTCCACCACGTAGTCCGCCATGTCGCCCACGGCAATGCACCAGTTGTCGGCGTCGTCGCCGCAGCCCTCGCCCAGCTTGGCCCGGCTCATCCGGCAGGAGCAGGGGGAGGCGGCGTACTTGCCCTCGTACTTGTCCAGCCAGTGGGAGATATGCTCGATGGAGATGGACTGGCTCTCCATGCCGATGGCCTGCTCCACCGGGATGACGTGCATCCCGATGCCCGCCCCGCCGGGGGGCACCATGGGGGTGATTTTCTCCAGGGGCAGGAAGGTCATGCGCTCGAAGAAGGCGGCCACCTCGGGGTGCTCGTCGATCTGGGCGCGGCGCATGTTGAAGAACTCCGCGCTGCCGGGGACGAACATGGGCAGCACATACCGCTTCTCATGGTTGGGGTTCTTGCCGTCCAGGTTCTCCCAGTGGTACTCGATGAGGCCGATGAGGCTCATCTCGTCCAGCACCTTTTGCAGCCTGTCCGGCTCCATGCCGGTGAGCTTCTGAATCTGCTGGAAGGTCTTGGGCTTGCGCACCTTCATCTTCATGGCTACGTCGGCCATCTCATCGGTGACAAGCCCCGCCAGCCCCCAGTACTCCGGGTCCTCCCCGGTGACGCCATGGAGCTTGGCGGGCACCCGGTCGGTAATCATCCTGCCCAGCTTGACGATCTTCTCCCGGGGCTGGTCCGTCTTGGGTATGTCAAAAGACAGCTTGCTCTCATCCAGGGGGAATTTGGTCTCGCTCATATCGTCTCTCCTCTCTCTTAATCAAGGGACTCAGACTTTCCAGGCCCGGATCTGCTCCCGCAGCCAGCCGGCCCATTCCTCCACCCCCTCGCCGGTCTTGGCACAGATGGGGATGACCTTGGCGTTGGGATTGCGCATCCTGATATACTCCCTGCACTTTTCCAGGTCGAAGTCGAAGTAGGGGGCCACGTCCATTTTGTTGATGAGCACCACGTCGCACACCTGGAACATCAGGGGGTATTTCAGCGGCTTGTCGTCCCCCTCCGGCACCGACAGGATGGCGGCATTCTTCACCGCCCCCGTGTCAAACTCCGCGGGGCACACCAGATTGCCCACATTCTCCAGGATGGCCAGCTCCACGCCGCCCTCCGCCAGCAGCTCGTCCAGCCCCTGGCGGGTCATATCGGCGTCCAGGTGGCACATGCCGCCGGTGTGGAGCTGGATGGATTTCACCCCCGCCTCCGCCATGGCCCGTGCGTCCACGTCCGAGTCGATGTCCGCCTCCATCACGCCGATTTTCAGCTCATCCTTCAACAGCTCCGCCGTCCGCCGCAGGGTGGTGGTCTTGCCCGAGCCGGGGGAGCTCATCAGGTTGAGCAGGAAAACGCCCCGCCCCTTCAACTCCTGCCGCAGCTGGGCCGCTCGCTTGTCATTGTCCGCAAAAACGCTCTGCTTCACCTCAATAATCCGAACGTGATCCATAGGCGCACTCTCCTCTCCCTGGTCGAACCAGATTGCACCATAATTTTACCATTTTCTCTCTAATGCGTCAACTTTCCGAAAATCTTTCCCGATTTTCAGCCTTATCCACAGTTTTCCCCCCTTGCTTTTGTCAATCTTGTATGATAAACTTCCCCTGTGATATGTGGTATGACCAGAGCCAAGGGAGGTTTCGACATGGAATTCGCCAAGCTGTCTGCCCCAAGCCTGAAGGACCTGTTTGTCCAGCAGCTCCAGGGGATGATTTTGTCCGGTGCCCTGCCAGTGGGCACCCAGCTGCCCCCGGAGCGGGTGCTGGCCGAGCAGATGCAGGTGAGCCGCACGGTGGTGAACAGCGGTCTTGCCGAGCTGTCCGGCCAGGGTTTTTTAGAGGTCCGCCCCCGGCAGGGCACCTGCGTGGCCGACTACCGCCGCCGGGGGAATTTGAGCACCCTCATCGCCATCATGCAGTACAAGGGCGGCGCGCTGGGAAAGGAAGAGATCCGCTCCATTCTGGAGGTGCGCCGGGCCCTGGAGCATCTGGCGGCGGAGCGGGCCATCCTGTACGCCTCCGACCAGGCGCTGGACCTGCTGGGGGAGCATCTGGAGCGGATGGCGGCCGCCTCTACCCCTGGTGAGGCGGCGGAGGCCGCCTTCGCCTTTCAGCACGAGCTGGCCCTGGTAGGGGGGAACAGCATCGTGCCGCTGATTTACTACTCCTTTAAGCCGCCGGTGATCGCCCTGTGGGTTCGCTTCTGTAACCTGTACGGCATCCCCGCCCTGGTGCGCAACACCCAGACCCTGTACGCCCTCCTCCGCGCCCGGGACGCCCAGGGGGCCTCCCGCTGGATCGACACCTACCTGGAGCAGGCCATCAGCGGCGGCCAGCAGATTTACCAGCCCCACTAGGTCTTGACAAGCGGCCTCCTTTTATTGTATACTTACTATCGCATTTTAGTTTACAATTGGAGGAATTTTCATGACTGCAAAACCCTTGGCACGCCCCCGGCAGCTGGCGCTGTGCGCGGTGATGGCGGCGGTAATGTGCGTACTGGCCCCCATCTCCGTCCCCATCGGCCCCATCTCCCTCACCGGCGGCACGCTGGCCATCTACCTGGCGGCCTACCTGCTGGGCGGGGGCTGGGGGGCGGCGGCCACTCTGGTATACCTGCTGCTGGGCTTTGTGGGCCTG
Organism: uncultured Oscillospiraceae bacterium; assembly: GCA_910588105.1. Classification (GTDB taxonomy): domain Bacteria; phylum Bacillota; class Clostridia; order Oscillospirales; family Oscillospiraceae; genus Enterenecus. Next base: position 24,888 of record CAJUQD010000001.1, read on the forward strand.
CCGGTATTCAGCAACTACATGGGGGGCGCGGAGCGGCTGGCCGGGCCCACGGGGGGCTATCTGGTGGGCTATCTGCCCATGGTGTTCATCGCGGGCACCGTGGTCACCCTGACCCTGGCCCGTTTCCGGGACGGGGGACGCAGAGGCGCGGCCATTGCCCTGGCCCTCCAATTCCTGGGGATGGTGCTGGCTACCGCCGTGCTGTATGCCTTCGGCACCGCCTGGTACTGCGTCCAGGCGGGGGTGGACCTGCAAAGGGCGCTGGCCGCCTGCGTGATTCCCTTCATCCCCTTCGACCTGGCCAAGATGGCTGCGGCGCTGGCGGTGGCCGTCCCCGTCCGCCAGCGGCTGGAGCGGGCGAATCTGCTGTAACCGCACAAAAATCCCCTCCGAATATTGGAGGGGATTTTTTATGCCTTGTCTTCACGGGTCAGCACAGCGATTTTTCGCTCCGGCGGGATATCATTGTCAGAAATAATCATTTCCCACACTCCCGCTGAACCGCAACTAGGGCTTGTTTGAAAATTGTCAACACGCCCAATCGGCGGGCCTTTTTCCGCCGAGCTGCGTTGCTTTGCCTTGAAATACACAAAGTATTTCTGCGCCAAATCGCCTTGCCCGGCGAAAAAATCCCTTGCCGCTGGGCATAGTGCCAATTTTCAAACGGCGCCTAGCCGTTCGATTGCGTCCTCTGAAGCGCTGAATAGCTTTAGATATAGCTGTTTATAGTCTGTCATACGCATCACCTTATCCTGTTGTAGTTAAATTTTACCTTTTTGTAAATAGGTAAATTCAACCTGGGGCATCATGATATTGGTGATGAATATGTACCTGAGAATTCGTAATTTACGGGAAGATGCCGACTTCACGCAGAAGCAGATTGCGGAGCTTCTGAGCACCAACCAGTCCAATTATTCAAAAACTGAGCGTGGCGTAAAGGCCCTTTCTCTGGAGGAGGCTGTCACGCTGGCCCAATTCTACAAAACCAGCGTGGACTATATTGTGGGCCTGACAGATGAACGCTATCCCTACCCCAGATCCCGCCGGAAATAGCTTGCATTTTTTCGCCCGTCTGCTATAATGGTATCAAGATTTGTTTGCCCATTCCCATACCATGAGGTGATCTTATGCTAAACGGTATTTCCGCCATGAGCCCCTGGTCCTCCTACGGTGTCTACGGCGCGTCCTACGCCGGCCGCGTCGCCCAAGCCCAGGGCCCGGACAGGGCCCAGTCTGTCCAGCGTCCTTCCGCGGTGTGGACGGCCCGCAGGGCCGCCCAGCCCGGCGCCCCCGTCCAGCCCGTCACCCCCGTCAGGGCGGTGAACGGCGACGAGAGGAAGCCCGGCCAGTTCTCCCTGAACATCCGGGAAGGGGCCGACCCTGTGGAGATGGCGGTGCGTATGCGCATCAAATATATGGGCGGCGACCCTGCCCAGCAGGGGGCAGCCCAGGCGGCGGGTGCGGACAAGGCCCAGGCCCCCGGACTGAAAAAGGCGGGCGCCCAGGGTGCGGATCCCGCCAGCAAGGCCAAGAGCGCCCAGGAGGTCATGGAAGAGGGCGAGTGCCAGACCTGCAAGGAGCGCAAGTACCAGGACGGCTCCGACGATCCCGGCGTGTCCTTCAAAGCGCCTACCAATATCGCCCCTGAGCAGGTGGCCTCCGCCGTGCGGGGCCACGAAAACGAGCACGTGGTCCGGGAGCAGGTCAAGGCCCGCCAGGAAAACCGAAAGGTGGTCAGCCAGTCGGTCACTTACCACACCGCCATCTGCCCGGAGTGCGGTAAGGCCTATGTCTCCGGCGGCACTACCCGCACCGTCACCAAGGCCGACAACAGCCAGCAGGCCGGTCAGCAGAGTGGGCGGCAGGACCCCCGCATCCCCTTCTCCGCCGTGGCGTAAGCAGAAAAAGGAGCTTCGGGAAATTCCCGAAGCTCTTTTCTTATGCCCTGGCGGCCTTTTTCAGCACCCGCCGGGAGATAGTTTCCAGGGAGGCCGTAGGATTGCTCCGCCGCAGCCGGGCGATGCAGCCCAAACAGGCGGGGATGAGGAACAGATCCGCGCAGATCCACGCCGCCGGGGAGGCAAAGCAGGCGGCGTTATAACCCATACCGGGCACGAAGAACCAGCCCACCACAGTGCGGGCGATCATCTCCAGCACCCCCGCCAGGATGGCGAGGACGCTGAAGCCCATGCCCTGGATGGAAAAGCGGAGGATATTCACCAGGGCCAGGGGGAAGAAGAACGCGGTCTGGACAATGATATACTGGCAGGTCAGGCCCAGCAGCAGCCCCAGCTGGGGATCGGACGAGCTGAGAAACAGCATGGTGCTCTGGGTCGCGAAGAGGAGCATGCCCACCAGGGCGATGGCCGAGTAGCCCGCGCCCAGCACAGAGCAGGCCCGCACCCCCTGGGGCAGGCGGTCCAGCTGCCCCGCGCCCACATTTTGGCCGCAATAGGTAGCCATGGCGGCCCCCATGGCGTCAAAGGGGCATGCCAGCAACTGGTACACCTTACCGGCGGTGGCTACAGCGGACACGTAAACGCTGCCCAGGCCATTGACGGCGGTCTGCATCACGATGGAGCCAATGGCGGTGATGGAGTATTGCAGGCCCATGGGCAAACCCATGGCGCAAAGCGCCTTGCAGGCGTCAGCATCGGGCCGCCCCTCCTCCCGGGTAATTCGGAGAATGGGGAAGCGCTTCACCATATACACAAGGCACGCCACACCGGACACCGCCTGGGACACCACCGTGGCGATGGCCGCCCCGGCCACGCCCCAATCCAGCAGCAGGATGCACGCCAGATCCAGCACGATGTTCAGCCCTGCGGACAGGGCCAGAAAGTACACCGGGGTCCGGCTGTCCCCCAGGGCGCGGATGATGGAGGCCAGCAGGTTATACAGGAACACCACCGGTATGCCCATGAAGATGATGAAGATATAGGCGTTGGCGTCGGCAAAGAGGTCTGCGGGCGTGTCCATCGCGGTGAGGATATCCCGGCAGAGAATGCCGGTGGCCACGGTGAGCACAAAGGCGATGACAGCGGACAGGTAGGCAGCGTTGGCCACGTACCGGCGCATCTGGGGGTAGTCCTTGGCGCCCATCCGCTGGGCCACGGGGATGGCGAAGCCGGAGCACACCCCCAGGCAGAAGCCTATGACGAAAAAGTTGATGGAGCCGGTGGAGCCCACAGCCCCCAGGGCCTGGGAGCCCAGCAGCTTGCCCACAATCATGGCGTCCACCATGTTATAGAGCTGCTGGAACAGCAACCCCAGCAGGGTGGGCACGGTAAAGCCCAGGATCAGCCGCATGGGGCTGCCCGAGGTAAGGTCTTTGGTCATAATGATTGCCTCCTTCCAAAGGCGGGTTCACAGTGTATTGCCTCCCTGGGGCCCATCAAGCCCCAGCTTTCGCACTATTATAGCCGCTTCTCCCAGGAAAACAAGAGGGTTTTTTCACAATTATTTCTTCTCTTTTTTAGCTTAAATCGGTAGTTTACCAGTTATGTTTCCGTAAACAGTATAAATCTAATTGTCTCCCTCGATTGCTTTTGTGCAAAACGCCAGTGTCCCGCACCTCCTCGGGGAGGTGCGGGACACTGGCAGCTTGGGCTCGCACATCTGAATCCTTCGACTTGTTGGCAAGGCTCCTTACATCTCGTCCCGGTCCTTCTGGTTCCTGATTTCCTCCCGCTGGACAATGAAAATAGCCCTCAGCAGGCGGTCCTGCTCCTTGGGGGGAAGCGACTCAAACTGGCAGCCATAGCGGATGATCCCCATATCCGGCTCCCCCACCCGCCGCACCTGGCAGCTGAAGCTGAAGGGTTCAACCCCCTCGGCCAGGTAAATCCCGGTAATGGACAGCCGGTCGTTCACCTGATACTCCTCCCGGCTGGAAATCAGCATCCCACCGGCGCTCACGTCCAGGATCTGGCAGGGCGCCGCCTTTTTGGCAGGCCCATTGATCCCGGCCCGGCGGGAACACAGCGCCGCCGTGTCCGGGCTGATGCTCTGGCGGAAGAAGGCCCTCTGCTCCTGGTTATACTTGCTCTCCAGCCGGTCCACCTTCCAAATCAGGTTTGTGCTGCCGCACACACGGGCATTGACCACCACGCTGCCCCGCTCCCCCTGGAAGTAGCGCAGCTTGATCTCCCTGTTGTACATCACCGGCGGAAGGCTGTCCCCCTTGGCCTCCCGGAGGACAACCGCCCCGTTGCGCACCGTTTCCACCTTTCCCACAAAGGTCAGGCGGTTCTCCATGGTCAGCACTTCCACCGTCATGTCTGGGTGCAGTCCAAAGGTTGACGATATGTCCACCTGGGGGAACTGCTCTGTATCGGGTAACTGATTCATAGTCCCGTCTCCTTTTCCTCTTCCTTGCGGGCGGCGGTCACATAGTCATTACAAAGTGGAGGATCACCGCGATTTCCGCCCGGGTGATGTCGCTGCGGGGATTCAGGCGGCCCCGGTTATCCCCGTTCACCGCGCCCAGGCGCACCAGGGTTCCCACCGCATCCCGGGCGTAGCTGGCCACTTCCCGGCTGTCCACAAACCGGGACAGGTCCACCGACGAGCCGTTGCCCAGGTTCCAGCCCGCGGCTGTGAGGGCGTTTTTAATCATCACCATGGCATCCTGCCGGGTCAGCGAACTGTTGGGCCTGAAGTTCACACCGTCCCCGTTGACAATACCCAAGCGTTTGGCCGTAGCCACCGCGTTGGCGTAATAGGCGTTGGTGGGCACGTCGGCAAAGCTGTAGCCGCTGCCGCCGGTGAAGTCGAATGCCCGGCACAGCATCAGCACAAAGTCCCGGCGCAGCATCTTCCGATTGGGCCCATACTGGCCCGGGGCCACGCCGTTGGTCACGTCGTTGGCATAGAGGTAGTCCACTGCGGCCGCGGCCCAGGCGTGCTTGCCCATGTCGGTAAAATAGCGGGACGTGCCGCTGCTGCTCAGGTTGAAGTTGATCCGCCCGTTCACCCGCTCGCCAGTGGTGCTGTAGCCGGTATAGGTCACCGTGGCCGTCCCCTGGGCCCCGCCCCGGGGTACGAAATACAGCTGGTCAATGCTGGGATTTCCCGAGCAGTAGTACCGTCCCCCCACGTTGGCCAAGGTGCCCGACCCAAACCCGCTGTAGTTGGCGTACAACTGGCCCAGGGTAGACGCGGGCAGGCCGGTAATCTCAATATAGGACAGCTCCCGGCTGAGCACCGGATTGCAGGCGTTGCGCAGGGTGGCGGAGCTCAGGCGGATGGGGCTGGCGTTGCTGCTGCTGTAATTCACATCGCTGGGGGACGGATCGCTCACCTGAACGGAAACCGAGCCGGTGAAGCTCTGGCCGTTGATGGCATAGCCGGTGTAATTGAAACGGGCCACGCCGGTGAAGTTAGAGGCCGCCACAAAGGAGATATTGCCGATCAGGTTCTGATAGCCGCCGCCGGTGTAGTAGTAGGACGTGCCGCTATACACTTGGTTGCCGTAGCTGCTGCCGCTGTAATAGTTGTAATACAGCGTCCCCTGGTTGTAGCTGGGCAGCTGGAACTGCACATAATTCAGGGCGGCCCCCGTGGCGGATATGCTGGCGCTGTTGAAGTCGTTGGCCTGCAGGGCCGCAGGCTTGCCCTTGTAGGCGGTGTACTGGATGTTCTGGGCCACGCCGGGGCCATAGCCGTTCAGCCTAATGAGTACCGTCCCGGCAAAGGAGGCCCCGTTGACGCCGATGCCGGTAAAGGGGATCGACACCGTGTCCGAGGCGGTGGCCGCGGGTACAAAGCATACGCTGCCGATTCCCGGTGTCCCATTGCGATAATAGTTGGTCCCGGCGCTCACCGGGGTATTGTAGCTGCCGCCGTAGTAGTTATAGTACAGCGTGCCCTGGCTGGCCGGCGGCAGCTGGAAGCGCACATAGCTCAGCATCTCGTTGGTAGCCGTGTAGCAGGCCATGCTGAAGTCGCCGGCCTGGAAGTACACCGGGGCAAGCTTACTGCCGGAATAGTTCACCAAGCCCTGTCCGGACTGGGCGCTGGCATTGATGGTCACCTGCCCGGTAAAGGGCGTCCCCCCCTGGGGGTAGGCCCGGTAGCTCACGATGACCGTCCCCGAATAGCCCTGGGCCGGGACAAAGCTCACGTTGTCCAGGCGGTTGCTGCCGTAGCTGCGGTATTGGGTATCGGCGCTCACCCGTTCGCCGTAGCCCCCCACATAGCCGTAATACAGCGTCCCATAGGCGGAGGAGGGCAGATAGAAGGTGACGTAGTCCAGGCCCCGGCCCGTCCGGGCCATGCAAACCGCCTCAAAGTCCGCCGACTGGAAGCGGGCGGGCTGCTCCCCGCTGGCGCTGTAGGCGATGCCGCCGGACGCGCCCGTGCCGCTCACCGGCACCCGGATGATGCCGCTGAACGCCTGGCCGCTGGCCGTCCACGCGGTGTAGCTGATGTCCACGCTGCCGGTGGTGGTGGCCCTGGGCACAAAGGACACCTGGTTCAGCGCCAGCAGGCCCTGGGCCCCGCTCACATAATACTGCTCCGTACCGCCCACGCCCGCCCCCGGGTCCGCCTCGGATACATAGCCGTAGTACAGCACGCCCTGGGCGGTGGGCACCGACAGGTTGGTCACATAGCTCAGCGGGCTCTGGTACTTGTGCTGGGCCAGGGAGTTGAGGACGCTGGCCACAGTGCCCGAATAGGAGGGCTGGCCGGGGTTATTCACGTCAAACACGGTGGACGCGCCGGCGGTGGCCATGTTCAGCGGGCGGCCCGCGGCCACATTGGCCGTCCGAATCAGCCCGCTGGTATCCTCGGACACGGTAACTACACACTCAGCCAAATACTGGCCGTCCTTTGTGGTGGCGGTAATTTTGGTGGTGCCCTGGCTCCGGCCCGTCACAACGCAGTCACCGCCGCTGCCGGTGACCGAGGCAATGTCCCCGCGCTCGCTCCTCCACTCAATCGCCTGGCCCACCGCCTCGCCGAAGCCCGGCTTGGTCACCGCCAGGGTTTCCGTTTTGCCCACGGTCACGCTCAGGGTAGGCTTGTTCATGGTGATGCCGGAGATCACCAGGTCGAAGGCGTCCGTCAAAACCTTTGTGCCGCTGGTCACCGTCACCGTGATGGTGGTCTTGCCGGGCTGTGTCCCCCGCTTGACCAGCCCCGTTACGGGGATGGCGGCGTCCGCCTCTACCGGCGTCACGGTGGCCACGGCCTCGTTGGAGCTTTTCCACTCCACCTTGTCCACCGTGGCCCCGTCCGGCTTCAGCACCGCCGTGTACTGCCAGGTTTTGTTCAGATCCTTGGCGTTCTTCTGGTCATCGTCTATGGTAAAGCCCAGGCTGGTGGCCTCCACCAGCGCCTTTTGCACCGTCACCACACATTTGGCCTCTTTGCCGCTCCCATCCTTCGCCCTGGCGGTGATGGTGGCCGTGCCCTCCCGGACGGCACTGACGGTGGCGGTCTTGTTGTCGCCCCCGCTCCCCGTGACGGCTGCCACCGTCGGATCGCTGCTCTCCCACGCAAGCTCCTTGCTGCTGGCGTTGGCGGGCTCCACCGTGGCGGTCAAGAGCCCGCTCTCACCCGCCCTGAGGGTGAGGGCGGCGGGGTCCAGGGACACGCCGCTCTCACCCGCCCTGAGGGTGAGGGCGGCGGGGTCCAGGGACACGCCGGTGACGGGGACGTTGGCAGCGGCGCTGGTGACGGACACCTTCATCGTGTCGGTCACCACATCCGTGTTGTCGGTTTTGTTAACCAGCGTGGCGGTAACTAAATAATCCCCCGCCTGGGCGGGCGCGGTCATTGTGGTTTCAAAAGAATCGCCGGAAACCGGGTTAAAGGTGAGTGAACTGGTTACCACACTGGAGCTGGTCCATGTGAGGGTGCCGGCGCCCGCATTCCAATCCTGGCCCGCAAACTCAATTTTCAGCTTCGCCGTCCCGCCGGACTTTATTTGCAGCGTGTCGGTCGCGTTATCATAGTAGCCATCGGTAAACTGGTCCGCCGTGATTTGGATGCTGGTGCCCCCCTCGCCGGGGGCCGCCCACGCGGGCGTGACCGTCAGGGACAGCGCCATGGCAAGCGCCAGCACCAACGCGCCGAAACGGCGCAAAAAAACATGTTTCATAAGCCGTACTCCTTTGAGTTCATGCTGGAAGCCGGGGGGCGGGGTGCGCCCCCCGGCTTGGGTGGTTACTTGTCCGTCCGGGCGTCCCAGGAGGCTGTCACGGTGAGGCTGGCATCATACTCCACGGGCACTTCCGCGGTCCCCGTACCGGGCCTCTTTGTAACCTGCACCTTGACGGTGAGGGGGGTGCGGTTCAGGCCGTTGCCGTCCTTGTCGCACACGGTATTGGCAAAGGAGATGCCGAAGCCGCTCTGCACCTTGGTCACGTTCAGCTCCACCACCGAAATGGGCGCCTTTTTCACTGCTTCCGCATGGGTCGACTCATAGCGCACCGTAACGCCGGCATTTTCGGAGGTGGTGATGATGCTGCCCAGCGCGGCGTACTTTTTGGCGGTGACCGGGCCATGGGTAGAACTGTTCAGCGCGCAGCCGTCCACGGGCAAAGTGGTCTGCTCGGTGCCCGACTTGGTATTGGAGTACAGCCCTTCGCTGAACACCAGGCTGATGGTGCCCTGGGCAATCTGGGGGGTGTTTTTCCCATTTGCATCCTTCACCCATCTGTCCACCTTGATGATGGCGCTGGTAATCATGGGCGGCTCGGTGTCGGCGATCTCCACCGGACGCACCGCCCGGAAAGCGTCGCCGGAGCCCAGGGCGCTCTTGCCCACCGCCAGGAAGGTATAGAAGCTTCCCTCCAGCATGCCGGTGCAGGCGATGCGGTTGGCCGTGCCGCCGTTACCCGTCAGAGTGACCCGCTTGGAGCCGGTCATCACCACGGTGTTGCCCGACACCTCCTGGCTGCGGATCAGCCCGGCCACGGTGTCCTTGCCCCTGGCGTTGGCGTAGTGGTCAAACACGCTGCCGTCGTATTCCCTGGTATTTTTGTTATAGTGCGGCGCGGTCAAAGCGTCCAACACCGTCTTTACATTGGCCGCATCGGCGTCGTCGGTGGGCTTTGTTGCATGTTCCGTCATGGCTGTATTTCCCCAGAAGTCGGCCCGGATCGCCGCGTCCTCGCTGCCGCTGCGCACCAGGATGTAGTTCAGGTCGGTGGTGCGGTCCACCTCAATATTCACATTGGTGCCGCTGATGCTGGCGTTGATGGTGGGCCGCACGGACTCCTGGGTGATGAAGGCGTAGCACTCGGCGAATCTGGAATAGATGGCGGAGGTGCCCTTGGTCACCAGGTACACATAATACAGGGTGTTGGGGTCCAGATCCTGGAGGGTTACGGTATAACCCACGTTGGCCTCCAGCGCCGGGGTGGAGCCGTAGCGCACCTTGCCGCTGAACTTTCCGCCGGTGATGGTGTTCACGCCGGGGGCGGACAGCATCATGCGGTCGTGCTTCCCTCCGATGGGCGCCGGCTCCGTGGCCTTCTTGCCGCCCACCTGGGGAACGGCGCTGGCCCCCTGGGGCAGGGGCAGGCCGGTCTCCACATTCTGGACCTGGCTGGTATTATCGGCCAGCAGGCCCCAGCCCGCCATTTCCGGCACCACCGGGGTGGTATAGCTGGTAACCCCGGCCAGGTCGCTGAATTTCAGCTGGCCTGTGGGGGCAAAGTCCTGGTTGCCCTTTTTGAAGTTGCTCAGCGGCACCGCCACATAGTACACCTGTCCGGGGCGGTCCAGCATCACGTCGATCTCCGCGCCGATATCGCCCGCGGCGATGGAGGGGTAGTTCTCCACAAACTGGGGGGGCTCGGTGTCGCTGAACTGCTTGCGGATGATGCGGGGGTCTGGGTTGCCGATGGAGGACACGCTGGCGCTGTCATCCCCCAGGATATTTTCCCAGTCGGTCTGGTAGCTGCCGTTGGCCAGGTTGGACAGGTCGTTGGGGAGGCCGGCCACCACCATGATCTTCACGGTCACCCGCCGGTTCCAGGCGGAGGCGTCGTTGCTGTCCCCCAGGGACTTCACGTGGATGGCGTACTCCACATCATCGGTCAGGCTTCTGACGGGGTTGAAGGTCACCCTGCCCGTTACCGGATCCCGCTGGAAGGTGCTGCGCAGGCTCTTGTAGGCGAAGCCGTCCGGCGCACCGGTGACGTTGATGTCCGCCGTGCCCTCCAGCGTCCAGTTTCCGGTGGCCCCGCCGATCCCGGTGGTCCTGGAGTAGAGCTCATAGGTCATGGTGGTATCCGTCCAGATGAGCATATCCCAGCACATGGACTCCTCCACCATGCTGGTGGAGCTGTCGGGATCCAGCACAAAGTTGAAGTCGATGCGGCCCCCGGCCGGCGGGGTCCCTCCCGTGACCCCCGCGATGGTCGGGGAGGTGCCCATGTTCACGTTCACCTGGGCAAACACGGTCTTGAAGCGGTCCAGCGGCACAGTCTCCTTCTCCTGGCCGTTGCTGTCCAGCAACGGATTGGCGACGGTGGCGGTGTCGTAGATGTGAGTCAGCTCGAAATAGTATTCCGCGCCGCTCTTCAGCTTCAGGGCGCTCCTGTTCCCCGCCGTATCGGGCAGGTCATTGGTGGTGGGGAAGCGCACCACTACGCTGCCGTTCTCCGTCTCCACCTTGGCAAAGCGGTAGTCGATGGTCCAGTCCAGCCCGCCCTGGCTCTCATTCATCTTGTCCCGGACCGTCACCGGAATCCCCTTGCCCCCCGTGCCGAGGGGGGGCACATAGAACAGCGTGATGTGCTCCTGGAGCGCCGTGCCCAGCTCCTCGCGGGTCTTGTCCAGATTGCTCCTGGCGTCGTTGGTGGGATTGTTGGCATAGGCCGCAGCCGCCGCCTCCACCTTGGCGTACAGATCCAGGAATATCTTTTCCCCGGGGTTGGTGCCGCCCTTGACCGACTCGGAGAACACCAGCTTGATGTCGGTGTCAGCCATGGGCTCGTTCGTCTTGTCGCCGTTATACTTGGTGAACTCCTGCTTCACGGTGGGGTTCTCAGTATCGGTGGTTTTGACCTCGTAGGCCTTCACCGCCTCGGAGTAATTGCCCGCCTTGTCCTTGGCCAGATAGTACAGGGTGTAGTTGTTGGTGCCCGTGGTCTTGGAATTCAGGCCGGAGATGGCAAATTTGATCTCGGCCTCCGCCTTGCTGGCGTTGCTGGACCCCTTTTTGAGGGCCCCGGCGCCCGACTCCACCTTGATCTTGGTCAGCTTGCCGGTCATGCCCTCCTCCTTCTCAGCCTCAGTGATGAAGGTATTGTTGGTGGAGGCCACAATAGCCCAATAGAGGGTGGCCGGTTCGTTCACTGTATAGGTGATGCCGGCGGAGGTTGCCTGGAAGTCATGCTGCCACAGGTTGGTAACCACGGGCGGGGTGTTGTCGTCGGTGGTAAAGGTGAGCTTCTTCACCGCCGAGCTCTTCACCCCGTCATGATCCACCAGCCACAGGTAGAGGTCGTACCTGGTGACCTCGTCCAGCCTGACTGCGTTCACCTGGATGGGATGGGTGACGTTCTTCACCACGCTCAACGAGCCGTAGCCCAAGTTGCCGCTGACGGCGCCGGTTTTGAACTCGTTGGGCGTGGGGGCGGTGCTGCCGTAGGGCAGCAGGGCGTAGTACAGCCGGCAGCTCTTGTTGGTCATCACGGTGACCTGGGCCAGATCCACGCTGGTCTTGGTCATCACCGGATAGCCGGATGTGAAGGCGGGCACGGTGTTGTCCGGCGTAGTAAAGGCCGCAACCTTCACAGGACTGCGGTTATCCCGGTCATCCACCAGGATTGCGGTGACGTAGTAGGAGCCGTCCGGGGTAAGCCCGTTCACCTGAGCGGTGTACTCGGTGTTGGAGGCAGCCGCCCTCACGGTGCCCGCCTTGAGGATTTTTCCGCCGTAGACGGGGGGCTCCAGAAGATCCTTCTCGCTCACCGAGCCGTCGGTCACCGCAGAGATCGCCCAGTGGACGGTGCCCGCCTTATTGGTGCTGAACACCAGGGTGGCGGAGTTGGGGGCCACGTTTTTCACCGTGGGGTAGCCAGCCATCAGCTTGGGATCGGCGGAGGACTCGGCCGCGGTGACGCTGTCCATCTCGGTGCCGTGGATGTTGCCGGTGATGCCGGGGCGGATGGTGATCTTGTCGGGCAGCATCTCTACCTTACAGCCCGGCGCGCCCACGTTGAGGTTCTTGATGTCCCCGCCGCCGGTCACCTCCGTGGCCACGTCCAGGTTGAGCTCGCCCACCCGGGCGCCGTTGTCGATGATTACCTTGGACTCGGTGGCGTTTTCGTCCACGGTAACCTTTTCGGCGTAGCCGCGGGCGATCTGGAGGGTTGACTTGGGGGTGAAGTTGATGATTTCCTGCAAATTGCCCGCCAGCTGGAGCAGGGTGCCCTCCTCGCCGTCCTGCTGGATGAGCGCCAAGCCGTGCCCCTCGGAGGAGGCGTCCTCCACATAGGCGTTGGTGCGCACGCTGGTGACGGGTATGTCGGTGTGGCCCTCGGCCCGGACGCTGACAAACTGGTTGGCGATGCTGTCCACCACCATCTCGTCGGCGGTCACGTTGCGCAGAATCACGCTGCTCTGGCTGGAGCTGCTCTCACCCGCGCCGCTGACCACGATCTGGCCCAGCACCTCCACGTTTTCCAGCAGTACGTCACCCAGGTCGATGCCGCCGGTGAGGTAGAGGTTGCCCGCGATCACGCTGTTGCGCAGGGTGACGCCCGAAGTATTGATGGTCACGTTGCCGTACACGCTGCCCAGGGTGTGCTCGCCCTTTTGGCTGATGGGGGTGCCGATGGCCCGCACCAGCATGGCGGCCACCTCCCCGCGGGTGATGTTCCGCTGGGGCTTGAAGGTGCCGTCCTCATAGCCGCTGATGACGCCCTGGGCCACCGCGGTCCCGATGAGGCCCCGGCTCCAGTCGCTGAGGGTGCGGCTGTCGGAGAACCCCAGGGTCTCGCCGGTGGTGCCCCGGAGCATCAGGTTCCGGGAGAGCAGCACCACCGCCTGCTCCCGGGTGAGCGGGTCGTTGGGAGCGGCCGTATTGGGGCCGGTGCCTTTGAAATAGCCGATATTATAGCCGATATCAATATCATCGTAGAACCAGTCCCGGGAACGCACGTCGGTAAACGGCATCCCGTCCAGCTTGTCATAGCCGTAGGCCCGGTTCACCATGGCGACGAACTCCGCGCGGGTAATGCTGCTGCCCAGGCGCAGCGCGCCGCTGGTATCGCCCCGCATAACGCCCCAGTCCACCAGCTGCTGGGCATAGGGCATGGCCCAGTGGTCCGCCGCCTGGGCGGGCAGCGCCATCCCGGGCAGCAGGCCCAGGATAAGGGCCAGAGCCAGTACGCCGGCCAAATGCCGGCGCAGGCGGTGCCAGATCGTTTGATTGCTGCTGTTCTTTCTCATGAGTGTGCCCTTTCCTTTCCGGCGCGCCCTCGGCAAACGCCTGTCCGTTCCATATGCCATGCCGTTACCGCCGCTCAGGCCCCCGGCCCGGCGGGCTTGGGCCGCCCCCGCAGTTGAAGGTTGAATACCGCTTCCCGGAGCATGGTCTCCTCGTCGTTGCAAAGCTCCAAAAACTTGGCCGCATACAGCACATAGGAGGCCCGCTCGGTGGGGCGCATGCGCAGGATCTGGCACCGGACCACCAGCGGCTGGGCGGTGACGGGGATAACCACCTCCACCTGCTCCCCCACCTGGAGGGAATGGTCGGTGAAAAACGCGATCCCGCCGGCGCTCAGGTCGTTGGACTCCACCTGCCTGCGCCCGGCCCACTTGGCGCCCAACGGGTAGATGAAGCTGTTGAAATGAACCACCACCCGCAGGTTTTTGCGCATATCATGGGCGTCTGCGTTGATCCTGGTGACCTCCAGCTGGATCATGTCGTTGCGGCTGCGCACAATGACCCCCTCGTAGGAGGGGCCGGTGTCCATGACGGACAGCAGCTTCAGCTTTTTGTGCTCCAGGATCTCGTCGATCTTGCCGTCCTCCACCTGGATCTGCCAATACTGGCCGCCGGTGCCCCCCTGGACCCGCCCCCTGGCAATGGGGGTGCCCTTGCTGTCCAGCATCAGATACAAGCTCTGTTCCATCCTCACTCCTCCTGTTCCGCCTGCGCCCCGCGCTCACCGGCCGGGGCAGCCGCCTTGGGCTGTCCGCCTTCTTTTACTTTATTGGGGTCGAAGTGGAGAAAGTACACATAAATCTCCACAATCGCCTTGTACAGCTCCTCCGGAATCTCCTGGCCCAGCTTCAGCTGGGTCAGGATGGTGGCCAGGGAGTTGTCCTCATAGACGGGCACGCCGCTGTCGGCGGCCACCTCCACAATTTTTTCCGCCATATAGCCCATACCCGAGGCCACGATCACCGGCGCGCTGTTCCCCGCCTCATATTGGAGGGCCACCGCCTTTTTCGACGGGTTCCGCCTGCCATCATACTTTGACATTCACGCTGTTCTTCCCTTCAAAGATTTTGGGGAACACCTCGGTGAGGGTCACCGGACGCTCCATTTTCCGCACGCTCACCCCGGCGGAGTTGAGCTCGTTGCGGGCCAGGATCCGGGAGATGTTCTGTTCAATCTCCTTGGAGAAGGGGACCACCCCCTCGGGGCAGGCCACCACAATGCTCACGTCCTTCTCCCGGTTGGCCAGGACCACATCGAACAGCCCCAGCCCCTGCACATCGATCTTAAAGAGGAACTTCATGCACTTCTCGCCCTGCCCCTTGTCCCCCTTCTTCTCCTCCGCGTCGGCGTCCACCCACAGCTCGGAGAACAGCATCCTCCCGTCCAGCTCCATGGGGATCAGGAAATGGGCCAGGGGCATGTACACACTCTCGTTAATCAGCATGGACGACACCAGGTTGCGGAACGCCTCCTGCACCTCGGCGCTGCCCTCCCCCCGCAGGGCCCGGGCGGCAGCGGCGGCCAGATGGTCGGCAAACTGGGCGGCAATCCCCTTCTGGCCGGGGAGGCTGCCTTGCAGCAGTTTGAGCAGCGACTTATCGTCCACGCCGCCCAGCATCCCTTTTAGTGTACCATATCCGCTGAGCTGATGGAAGGTCTCCAGCAGTTTTTCTTCCGAGCCGTTTTCATACCTGGTCACATCCAGCGCCAGAAGGCTGAGCAGCTCCCGGGGGGTGCCCATGTCGTGGGTCTGCCCCACGTAGGCGGACATGAGGGGGAACACCTTCTGCTGCAAAAGGCTGATATTCCCCTGCCGGTCCCCGGCGGCCACGCCGTTTTCCAGCTGGGCCAGCAGCTCCCGCAGCTTGTCTCCCCAGCTGGCGGGCATGGAGTTTGCCATACCGGCCAGGTTGCGCAGCAGGTTCCCCTCAATATGGCCGGTGGACGACCAGTCGCTGTAGCTCTTCAGGAATTGGAGGATATCCCCCCGCACGCCCTCGGAATCCGCCCGGGCGTAGGCGTTCCTGAGCATGGCAAACAGGGCCCCGCCAAAGCGGGTCCCCGCCTTCATCTGCCCGCTGAGGAACGCCAGCAGCTGGGCCTGGTCCATTTTCAGCAGCCCCATGACCTGGGCCATCTCTTCGGCGATGCCTTCGCTCATGCCGGAGGTGACCACCGTCCCCTCCCGGACCATCAGGCCGGACAGGGTCTGTCCCGCCCCCTGGCTCCGCCTCAGCTGCTGGAGGAAGGTCTGGAAATTGGAGTCGTAGCGGATTTTCTCCCCCGCCTGGCCCGCGTCCTGCTGCTCGGTGCGGTGGTCCGCCCCCGTTACCCGGTCCAGGTCGGGGACGTTCTGCACCTGGGTATTACTGGGGGAAATTGGGATATTACGGTTGACGTTGGTATTGTCATAACCCGGTACCGGGTTGGTCGCTCCCAAAAGATCAGGCATTTTTTCACACCCCTGCGATAAAACTTGGAAAACCTACTTAATTTTCAACCGCTCCCTGCCGATAATAACAAAGATAAAAGATATTTACTGAGGTGGTGCTTTTTATGGGCAGCGGAAACGAAATTCTGGATATGTACATCTACGAAACCGGCACTCTGCTGGAGCAGCTGGAAACCATCGTCCTGGAGGCGGAAAAGGTTGACACCTTCTCTCAGGAGAACGTGAACGAAATCTTCCGCATCATGCACACCATCAAGGGCTCCTCCGCCATGATGGAGTTCGACTCCCTGGCCACCGTGGCCCACCGGATTGAGGACATGTTCTTCATCATCCGGGAGGGCACCATGTCCGTGGTCTCCGAAGAGAACCGTCCGGCGCTGTTCGACGTGGTGTTCCAGTCCATCGACTTCTTCCGGGGCGAGGTGGAGAAGGTGGAAGCCGACGAACCTCTTAGCAAGGATATCGACACCTTCCTTTCAAATATTAATACCCTGATCGCTAAAATTAAGGGTGAAGAGGTGCCGGAGGCGGCGCCTGCGCCTGCGCCCGCCGCCGCGGCGAGCGCACCTGCGGCCCCCGCCCCTGCCGGCGCGGCAGGCTTCCCCTATGCCTTACGGGTAAACTTCGAAGAGGGCTGCGGCATGGAAAGCCTGCGGGCCTTTATGGTGGTCACAGCCGTCAAAGACGTGTGCGGCGAGTCCGACTTCATCTTTGAGCCCGCCAACGTGGAGACCGATTCCTCCACTTCCGAGAGCATCATTGACAACGGCTTCCACCTGATGTTCAAGACTGCCGGGGACCGTGACAGCGCCATCAGCGTCATCAAGACGGTGGGTTCCGTCCAGGGCTACCAGCCCTACGACTGCCCGCCCCCGGCGGAGAAGCCCGCCTCCCCCGCGCCTGCGGCCGCCTCCGCCCCTGCCGCCCAGAGCGCCCCTCCCTCCCCCGCGCCTGCGGCCGCCTCCGCCCCTGCCGCCCAGCAGCAACAGCAGCAGCATCCCAAGGAGACCCTCATCAGCGTCAACCTGTCCAAGCTGGACCAGCTGTCCGCCGTGGTGGGCGAGATTGTCATCACCGAATCCATGGTCACCTCCTCCCCGGACCTGAAGGGGCTGGTGCTGGACGCCTTCTCCAAGTCCGCACGGCAGCTGCGCAAGCTCACCGACGAACTCCAGGACGTGTCCATGTCCCTGCGCATGGTGCCCGTGTCCAGCGTATTCCAGAAGATGACCCGTATTGTCCGCGACATGACCAAGAAGCTCAACCGCCCGGCCAAGCTCACCCTGATCGGTGAGAACACCGAGGTGGATAAGACCATTGTGGACTCCATAGGCGACCCCATCATGCACATGATCCGCAACTCCATGGACCACGGCATTGAGGAGACCCAGGAGGAACGCGTAGCCGCCGGCAAGGATCCTGTGGGCGAAATCATCCTCTCTGCCCGGGACACTGGCAGCGAGGTCATTATCGAGATTATTGACGACGGCCGGGGCGTCAACGACGAGGCCGTACTGGCCAAAGCCATCCGCCAGGGCATCGCCTCCCCCGACGTGGAGTACAGCCACAAGGAGATCCTCAACTTCCTGCTGGCCCCCGGCTTCTCCACCAACACCGAGGTCACCGAATTCTCCGGCCGCGGCGTGGGCATGGACGTGGTGAAGCGCGGGGTGGAGGAGCTGGGCGGCACAGTGTCCATCTCCAGCGAGCTGGGCCGCGGCATGACCACCACCATCCGCATCCCGCTGACCATGGCCATCATGGACGGCATGGAGGTGGCGGTGGGCGACTCCATCTTCACCATCCCCATCAACAATATCCTGTCCACCATGAAGGTGTCTGCCAAGGACATCATCCATGATTCCAACAGCGGCGAGATCATCAAGTGCCAGGGCAATTTTTACCCCATTGTCCGGGCCAAGCAGCTCTATCAGCTCCAGCACGGCTGCACCGACATTGAGGACGGCGTGCTCATCTGGCTGGAGGCGGGGGACCACTCCTACTGCCTGTTTGTGGATGAGCTTCTGGGCCAGCAGCAGGTGGTGGTCAAGCAGCTGCCCGCCTACGTGAACAGCTATAATATCAAGAACTACGGCATCAACGGCTGTACCCTGCGCAGCGACGGCAGCATCAGCATCATCCTGGACGTGGCCAACCTCTATTCCGCCGCCCGGGGTATCTGAGGAGGAGAGAAGAATATGAATGACGAGATCCTGTTCGCCCGCGAGGACGAGATGGAAGCCCTGAACACCGTGGACGACACGGTGGATTCCCAAAAATACCTCATCTTCATGGCCGGCCATCTGAAGTTGGGCGTGATCGCTGAGGACGTGGTGGAAATCCTCAATAACCAGCTTATCACCTACCTGCCCATGCTGCCTGATTTTATCCGGGGCATTATCAATATGCGCGGCCAGATGATCCCCATCCTGGATATCCGCGCCCGCCTGGGCATGGAGTCCAAGGAGGACGACAGCCTGGTGGTGGTCATCAACCTGGGCGACGTGCAGCTGGGCATCCTGGTGGACGCTGTGGATCAGATGCTGGACATACCCAAATCCAACCTGCTCCCCATGCCCGCCAACAGCACCCAGCTGCTGGTATCCGGCATGTGTTCCCTCCCCGACGGTTCTGGCACCATGATGGTGCTTGACTGTGAGCAGCTGATGCC
Source organism: uncultured Oscillospiraceae bacterium (assembly GCA_910588105.1). Lineage (GTDB taxonomy): Bacteria > Bacillota > Clostridia > Oscillospirales > Oscillospiraceae > Enterenecus. Next base: position 43,425 of record CAJUQD010000001.1, read on the forward strand.
CAATGAGTAGTATAGGAAACGGAGCGGGCGGCTCCGGATCCTTTTCCGCCCTGTCCATCACAGACAACGACTTCAGCCGCCTGGCCAAGTTCGTCCAGTCCAATTACGGCATCGACCTGAGCCAGAAAAAGCAGCTTATCACGGGCCGCCTGTCCACCCCCCTGAAGCAGCGGGGCTACACCAGCTTTACCGATTTTGTCAATCATGTGCTCCAGTCCAAGGACAACGACCTGATTACCCTGCTGCTGGATAAGTTAACCACCAACTACACCTTTTTCATGCGGGAAAAGGAGCACCTGGACCTGTTTTGCCAGAAGATCATCCCGGATATCGTCCAGCGCCACCAGAAGGACAAGACCCTGGCCATCTGGAGCGCAGGGTGTTCCACCGGGGAGGAGCCCTACAACATCACCATGTTCCTCTTCGACTACCTGGGCCCCCAGGCCAGCCAATGGGATACCCGGCTGCTTGCCACCGACATCTCCAACCGGGCCATGACCGCCGCCAAAAAGGGTGTGTATGAGCTGCCCGACACTATTCCCGCCGACTGGAAGAAGAAGTACTTTATTCCCCAATCCGGCGGGCAGTACCAGGTGGCTCCCAGAGTGCGGGACAATGTGATCTACCAACCCTTCAACCTGATGGACCCCATCAAGTTCCGCCGGAAATTTGACGTAATTTTCTGCCGGAATGTGATGATTTACTTTGACCAGCCCACCAAGGACGCCTTGGTCCGCAGGTTCTATGACGCCACCGCTCCCGGCGGATATCTGCTTATCAGCAAGTCGGAGAACCTCAGCGCCAATATGCCCTACCGCCGGCTGGCCCCGTCCACATTCCAGAAGTGACAATCAAGCCGGGCCGATCCGCACTCGCCGGTCGGCCCGGTATTTCCCAAGATAGGGAGGTTTTCCTTTTTATGCCTATTCCCGTAACCGCTGCCCCACTGAAAAAGATCCGCGTCATGGTTGTGGACGACTCCATGCTCGCCCGCAGCCTCATCATCAAGGGCTTGTCCACCCACCCCAGGATTGAGGTAGTGGGCTATGCCATCAACACCTTGGACGCGAGGAACAAAATTCCCCAGTACCGCCCTGATGTAATCACCATGGACGTGGAAATGCCCGGACAGAGCGGCATCGACTTCCTCAAGCAGTACCTGCCCACCCACCCCATCCCCGTCATCCTGGTGTCTTCCCTGAATTTAAAGGTATTCGACGCGCTGGCCGTGGGCGCAGTGGACTTTGTCCGCAAGCCCGACGACCACCAGAGTCCAGAGGCCTTCCTGGCGGGGCTGGCCCAAAAGGTGATTATGGCCGCCACCGCCCGCCCCCGGACCGCCGCCGTTGCCCCACAGGGCGGAGCTGTGAACGTGGGCGCCGCCCCCATCCTGGGGTCCAGCCCCAATCTGGACCGGGTCATCATCGGCCTGGGGGCCTCCACAGGCGGCACCGAGGCCACCCTGGCGGTGATGAAGCGTCTGCCCGCCGACATCCCTCCCATGGTCATTGTCCAGCATATGCCCCCCGGGTTCACCAAGATGTACGCTGAACGGCTCAACCGCCTGTGCGCCATGGAGGTCCGGGAGGCCCAGAGCGGCGACGAGCTCCACCGGGGCCTGGCCCTTATTGCCCCCGCCGACCTGCAGTGCCGGGTGGTGCGCATCGGCGCGCGTTACACCGTCAACTGCACCCCCGGCGAAAAGGTCAGCGGCCACCGCCCCTCCGTGGACGCCATGTTCTACTCCATGGCCGAGACGGTGAGCTGCAAAATGGTTGGCATTATCATGACCGGCATGGGCCAGGATGGGGCCCACGGCCTGTTGGAAATGCGCAAAAAGGGTGCTTACACCATCGGTCAGGATAAGGAATCCTCCGTGGTCTACGGTATGCCCGGCGTGGCGCAGAACATCGGCGCGGTGATGATCCAGGCCTCCTGCGACAATGTGTCCAACGTCCTGCTGCGGCATTTGAAAAGCCTTGGCTGACCCCGGCAACCAGGAATTGGGAAAGGAAAAATGCCCCAAAGCGTCAACTTCCGCCCGGAGCCTCCTTCAAAAGGCCCCGGGCGGTTCTGTTTTGGGAAAGAAATTTCCCGCTTTTTCTTATGTTCCCAGCAACCTTGCCGATATAAATAGTAGTAGAAGAGATGGTAAACCTATCGGACGAACAAAAAGGATGTGAGTACTGTGCTGACTTCTTCCGGCTACGGCGCAATTACCCCAATTGCCCCCGCCAAGGTCTATCGAACCCGGACCGGACGTGATACCCGCACCCAGGTTACCCCGGGCAGCAGCAATTATGACAGTGTAACCCTCTCCGCCCCCAGCCAGGGCAGCCGTTTCCACATGGGACTAGTCAGCCGACTCTCCCAGGAGGTGCGCACCTCCACCACCACCGGCGACATCGCCGCCCTGCGCCAGCAGGTGGCTTCCGGAACCTACACCCCCGATCCCATGGCCATCGCGGCCCGGATCCTGTTTTTGGGAGAGGGAAAGTAAATGGGCGACTCTTACCAATCCTACCTGGGGCTTTTGCGCGAGCTGGGCGGCATTTTGGAACAGCTGGCCCAACTGGCACAGGACAAGGCCGCCGTTGTCCGTCAGGACGACCTCATTGGTCTGGATGAAGTGCTCAAGCAGGAGCAGGCCATGACCCTTAACCTGCGGGGGCTGGAGCAGCGCCGGCTGAAGCTGGCCGCCCAACTGGGTCTGTCCGGCACATCCCTGTCCGACCTGCCCGGCCGCTGTCCCCCCGAACTGGAGCTCCAGGCCCGCCAGACGGTGGAGCAGCTGCTTCAGGGCTATGAGATCTACCGCGGCTGTGCGGATATGGCCCGCAATCTTCTGGAACTCAACCTCCACCAGATGGAAAAGACCATCTCAGCCGCCGGTGTGGACCCTGCCAGTCCCGGCGCAGGCTATCAAGCCCCCGGCGTGGAACCCCCAAAAAATATGAAGACAGATTTCCGCGCTTGACCGCGTTTTGTGCTTAAAGGAGTATTGCTATGGGTATGATCGGAACCTTTGACGCTTTCACCACAGCCCGCCTGGGCATTTATGCCGCCCAGCACGGACTGCGGGTGACCGGCAACAACATTTCCAACATCAACACTGCGGGCTACACCCGCCAGCGCATCGACCAGGTCAGCCTGAAAACCGGCGCCAGCGATATGTACCGCTCCGTCTATGACAACCACGTGGGCAACGGCGCACTGGTCACCGGCATTAACCAGATCCGGGATCCTTACCTGGACATCCGCTACCGCAACACCTCCTCCGATGTGGGTTATCACGATACCATGCTGGACGGCCTCCAGCAAATCGCTTCTATCCTGGATGAGGTGGGCAAGGGGGAGAACGGCGGCGACGGCCTGCTGTACGCCCAGCTGTTGGATCTGTCCACCTCCCTGCGCGAGCTGAGCAAAAACCCCAACAAGGACAACGACAACCTGACCCGCGCCTCCGCCGAAGCGCTGGCCAGCCTGTTCAACACCTACGCCGACAAGCTGGAGACCCTGCGCAAGAACACCCTGGAGGGTTTTGAAAAGGACATCAGCACCGTCAACGAAATCCTCACCAACATCCGGGATCTGAACGAGTCCATCCGGGACAACGAGCTTCAGGGTGACAACGCCCTGGAGCTGCGTGACGAGCGCAACCGCCAGATCGACAAGCTGTCCGAGTATATGCATATCCGCGTGGAGTATTCCATGGAGGACGCGGGCGCGGGCAAGCAGGTGGAAAAGCTCACCATCCGCCTGGGCAATTCCAACCCGGACCCCACTGTCACCACCGACAGCTCGGTGCTCGTCGACGGCCTGTTCGGCACCCAGGTTTCCGTGAAGATGGTGCCCAAGGCCAACCCTGACTACGATGCCAACGATCCCAACAGTTTCCAGTATCTGAAGCCGGACAATACCGGCACCAACGATCCCGATGAGGCCGAGCAGGTGTACGATGAGAACTACATCCTCCAGCTGGGCAAGCTGTACGACCGGCGCGGCAAGGAGTGGGAGGGCAGAACCTCCGCGTACCAGGAGCTTACGGACGCGGATCTTGCCGGTTTTGGCATGGTGCGCGGCGAGAAGGCCTCTTACAGCTTTAAATTTACTCCGGCGGCAGGCGCCCAGTGGGCAGATGGCGATACCTTCCAGATCGGCGGCAAAACCTTTACCATTGGCAAGGATATCCCCCTTGGCGATGCCAATGATTCGGAAAAGATGGCCGCGTTCCTTGCCCAGAACCTGGGTGCTGTCAACCCAAATTATACGGTTTCCATTGATAAAAATGATCCTGCCAACCTCCTGTTTACCGCAAAAAAAACCGGCAAGGTGGATGCCGCCGATGTGCCCAAGTTGAATGTGACCAACGATCCCGACGGCAAGCTCACCTTCGGCGCTATGATCACCATAAATGGGGGTAAGGATGCCGCAGCCCCCAAGTTCCCCGACCCGGTCACCACAAACAACCCCGACGGCACTCAAACCATCGTCAGCTACATCCAGAGCGCCGGGAAGTATTACAAGGTCACCACCCAGGTGGAGCACACCAATGAGGTCACCCTGGACGACAACGATATCCACGGCTCCCTCCAGGCCACCCGGGAGCTGCTCACCGAGGCCGGGGCCTTCGCCACCAAGGACACGGTGGCCAACGTGGATGAGAACGCTGCCAAAAAGCGGGGCATCCCCTACTACCAGAAGACCTTGGATCTGCTGGCCCAGCAGTTTGCCAAACAGTATAACCAGCTCAACGAAGGGGTCATGCTGGACCAGGACGGCAACGAAGTAACATCCATCACCGGCACTATCGAGGAACTGAAAAACATGGGGGTGCGCCTCAATCAGGCCGCCGGCACCGACGGCGGGTTTGGCGACGGCTTCTATGTGAAGGCCGACGGCACCTATATGGGCACCACCGCCCATTATCCCAACTGTAATCTCGACGCAGCGCAGATCAAGGTCACCGACACCGTGGACGAAGCCTACGATAAAGCTAAGGCTCACGGCGCCATCGCGGCCACCACCAGAGAGGAAAAAATCGCCGCCCTCAAGGCTTTTATAAAGGACCACGGCGTCAACGAGGATAACATAGAGAAGGAAAAGGTCACCCTGACCGGGCCTATCGAAATGGGCGGGCCGCTGTTCAGCAACCGCAACGACGGCGACGATATCACCGGCATCACCGCCGCCAACCTCTCCGTTTCCCACAGCTGGTCCATCGGCGATGTGCGCATCGTCCCCAAGTTTGAGGTGCTCTTTGATGGTGATGTTGACCACTCCACCCAGAACAAGAACGTGGACCACATGCTGGCCATGATTGACAAGTCCCTGTTATACAATCCCCAGGATCTGGTCAAGGATGCGGTGGGCACCAAGCTTTTCGAGGGTTCCTTCAATGACATGCTCAGCGACGCATGTACCATTCGGGGCAATGACCACCGGGTGCAGGACATTAAGCTGAACACCTCCTACACCTCGCTCATCGACCTGGACACCAGCCGCGAAGGTGTGTCCGGCGTGGATCTGAACGATGAAACCATGAATATGATGCAGTACCAGAAGGCGTACTCCGCCGCCTGCCGCCTGATGACCGCCATCGACGAGGCGATTGACCGCCTGATTAACAACACCGGCATTGCCGGACGCTGACGCAAGGAGGTATTCATAATATGATTCGAGCCACCACCGGCGGCGTTTTGAAAAGCTACCGCCGTAACCTGATGAACTCCTTTATTGCCAGGAATAAAGCTCAGGACACCGTACTCACCCAACGCAACTTCAACTCCTATGCCGAGGACCCCGCCGCCGCCGCCCGGGCATTCAAGCTGCGCAAGGCCCGCATGACCGTGGAGAGCCAGTATTCCGTGTGTACCGACACCCACAAGAAATTCCAGACCGGCTGGACCAGCCTGGAGGGCATCAGCAAGCTTATCGACACCGAAAACGCCGAGCCCATGAAGACCCTTGCGGGCACTTCCCTGACCATGCTCAACGACCCCACTGCGGACGCCCGGGAGCAGCTCACCAAGGCCCTGGACCAAATTTCCCAGACCATCATCCAGAACCTGAACCAGAAGTACGGCGAGAACTTCATTTTCTCCGGCGCGGACGGCCACAATGTCCCCTTTGAGATCAAGGATGACAAGCTGTACTATCGGGGCGTGCCCGTGGACGCGGCAGTGCCCAAAATCTTTGCCGATGGAAACGGCGCTTCGGTCAAGCTGAACGCCAACGGCCAGGTGGATCCGGCCGGCGACCACTTCCTGCTGTCCACCGGCCTGAAAACCATCAGCGAGAGCGCTTACGAGCAGGCTGTCAAGAATTATCAGAACGATCCCACAGGCAGCCCGCCCCCAGATGTGCTGCGTGATCCCCCGACCCCCCCCGACACCATCGGTGATCCCCATCTCTTTACCGACAAGGACGGCAATAAGTACTATATTGAGAAGAGCGGCGCCCAGTCCATGACCCAGGACGAAATTGATGCCGCCACCAAGGACGCCGAAAAACTCAAATACCTGATGAATGAAAAACAGTTTGTGGACATCGGCCTGGGCTTCCAGGAGAACGAGAATGGCCAGCTCATTGAAAGCAGCGCCTATAACGCCGCCCTCAATGGCCTGACCTTCATCGGCTACGGTTTGGATGCCGACGGCGACCCCAAAAATATCTACTCCCTGGTGCAGAAGATGAAGGAGATCGGCGCGCGGGTGAAGGACGGGGAGAACTGGACCAAGGCGGATTATGACGAGTTCAACGGCTTGGTGAAGAAGCTGGAAAAGGCCTCCTCTGAGTTCAAGACGGAGTTTACAAACATGAGCGCGGGCACCCAGAAGCTGGAAAATAATGTGGAGCTGCTGGAGGACAACTTCTATAACCTCCAGGAACAGTATTCCGACATTGAGGACGTGGACATGGCCGATGCCATCACCTCCTTTGTCTGGGCCCAGTACTGCTATAACGCCGCTTTAAAGGTGGGCAACAGCATACTGTCCGAGAGCCTGATGGACTATCTGAAATGACGCAGTCTGCGTTTTAGTTGTTCATAGAGAGGAGCGGAAATTGATATTATGTATCCCCTGATTGAAATCAAAACTGTCCCCATTGAAATCGAGATGAAGGTGTCCCACGCCAAGCTGGAATATACCCGCGGAACCGCAGACCTGGAGATTTCCCGAGGGGACGGCGGGCTGAGCATCAAGAGCCGGCCCATCAAGCTGAACATCGACACCTTCGAGGCCCGCAATTCTGTGGTCCCCACTGCCATGCGCTCTGTGGAGCAGTATGCCCAACAGGGCCAGCAGGCCTCCTACACCGCCACCGCCACCTACGCCCAGCAGGGGCAGATGCTTCTGGAGGCAAAAATCGGGCAGGACATGATTACAAAATTCGCGGCCGACGCAACCATGAAAAATTACAAGCCCAATGTGGGCCTGGAGTTCCTCCCCTCCGTTCCCCCGGAGATCACCTGGGATCCGGGAGAGATGCATATCCGCTATGAGATGGATAAGCTGAATTTCGACTGGCGGATGAATGAACCACAGTTTGAGTTCACACCTGGCGACATTGAGCTGACCGTCAAGCAGCAGCCCGATGTGCTCATCAAGTACGTGGGCGGCCCTATTTACGTGCCCCCGTCCTCCGATCCCAACTATACGCCCGTAGACGTGGAGGCGTAATACCTCCGCGCCTGCCCAGCGCCCATCGCGCATGGAGGTTTTCGTGAAGCTGTATACCAAATATTTCGGTGAAATCGAATATCTGGAGGAGGATCTCCTCCATTTTACCGCCGGCCCCTTCGGATTTGAAGGAGAACGGGAGTTTCTCCTTTTGCCCTTCGAGGGAAGTTCCGGCACCCTTCTGTGCTTCCAGAGTGCACACACACCCGCACTGGCCTTTGTGGCCATGGATCCCTTTGCCCTTCTGCCCGAATACGACCCCGTCCTCCAGCCCCAGGAATTGGAGGAGTTGGGCGTGTCCGACAGCCAGGAGCTGGGTTTCTATGTGTTGTGTGTGGTGAAGAAGCCTGTCTCCGACAGTACCGTCAATCTGAAGTGCCCTGTTGCCATCAACCCGGAGACCCGGGCCGCCCGGCAGGTCATTTTGGAGTCGGACGCCTACGAGATGCGCCACTCCCTGGCCCAATTCGGCACAGAGGAGGGCACACCATGTTGATCCTGCAACGCAAAGCCGGCGAGGCCCTGGTCATTGGCGAGGATATCACCATCCGGGTTGTCTCGGTGGACGGTACACGGGTGCGCTTGGCCATTGCCGCCCCGGAGGATGTCCCCATCCTGCGCAGCGAACTGGTAACCGCCACCGCCGCCAACCGGGATTCCGCCATGGAAGAGGGAACCCCTGCTGATCTTCTGGACCTGCTGGGCGGCGTGCTGGACCATAGGCGGGACGATCCCAGTGTTCCTCCCGCCAAGACCCCCGCACCAACCCCGGTTCCACCGGAGGGAAAGGAGGACTGACCTATGATGGAGTCCATTGCCAGCATGGCCATGGGCATGAGCGCGGCTTCCTTCGCCACCAACTACTCCATGGCCGTCACTAAAAAGATGATGGATTCTCAGGAGTTGGCTGGCCAGGAGCTGATGAAGATGCTTGAGGCCGTCCCTGCCCCTGCCAAAGGACAGTACATTGACGTGTACGCCTGAACCCAAAAAGCCGGCCTGTGGGCCGGCTTTTTTATGCTCTTTTCGGTTGATTTCGCTGTCACATGGGTATAATCACAGAAAAACCGTACTGCGGAGGCCGCCTCATGGATTTTTCCCAATTTTGCGCCTGTCTCTCCGGCCACTCTGCCCTGCTTCAGCAGCGGGTGGATGTCTGCGCCGGACTGGGGCGCAGCTATGAATTTTCCCCCTGCCAAATGCCACCGGGCTGCAGGCCCGGACAGACAGGGCTGGGTTTCTGGCGGGACCAGGCAGGCTACCTGCTCTATTTTCGTCCCGCCGTGGCCTATTCCGGCAGCGATCCCCGCCTGCGCCGCTTTTTTGCCCAGGGTAGCATTCAGCGCTTTCCCAGCTTTCAGCCCATGGCGGACTGCCTTCGGACGCTAGGCCGCCCCTCCCCTATGCCCTCTTCTTTTCAATCGCTAAACCAATATCTCCAGCACCGGGTGCTGGGCCAGGATCAGGCCGTGATGGCCGCCGCCTTCAAGCTGTGGGCCCACGCCTGCAAGGGGGAGCCGCAACGCCCTCTTTCCCTCATCTTTTACGGTCCCACCGGGGTAGGCAAATCGGAGCTGGGCAAGGCCATCGCCCCGGCCCTTAACCACTGCGTGGGGGAGGAGCGTTACCGCCTGGTGTGGACCGAACTAAACACCTTTACCCAAGCCCACTCCGCCTACCGCCTCACCGGCGCGCCCCCCGGCTACGTGGGCTACGACGATCCACCCGTACTGGAGGCGGTGCGCCGCTGCCCTCACACCGTGTTCATGTTTGACGAGCTGGATAAAGCCCACCCGGAGGTAATTAAGGTCTTCATGTCCATCCTGGATGAAGGCCGCTGTACCGCCCGGCAGGAGGACAGCCAGGGTAGCCGGGAGCTGGACTTCCGCCGATGCATCCTTTTATTTACCACCAACACCGACCTGTCCGGCGCCCGGCGGCTGGGCTTTGCCCCGCCCCAGGCTTCTTCCGCCGCTCCGGGCCAAGACAGCGCCCTCCCCACCACCCCCGCCGAACTGGCACGGCAGCTATTTCAGGCCGATGAGACCGCCCGACACGCCCTGGCACACTCCGGCGTACTCCGGGAAATCACAGGCCGGTTCAGCGGGCTTGTGGGCTTTCAACCCCTGGACGAGCCCTCCCGCGTGGACATCACCGCCAAGCAAGTCACAGCCCTGGCCCAGGAATACGGCTTGACCGTGGTCCGAGTGGCCCCGGAGCTGGCCCGGGCACTCACCCCCCGAAACGCCCTCTCCCCCCGCTCCACTGTCCCCATGCTGGAGGGAATCCTCTCCCCTGTTTTTCTCTCCTGCGCCCCATCCGTCCGAAAAGGGGAAGCCCTCTGCCTCTCCGGCAGCGTGGAACATATGCGGCTTGCCCCTGTCCAGGAATAGGAAACCGCTGAGGGAGCGCGCTCCCTCAGCGGTTTTCCATAGCTTAATCGTGCAGTCACTTCAGAATTTCGATCTCATCGGTGCTGGGATCCTGGCGGTACAGGTGAAGCCCATCGGAACTCACCAGATAACCGCCCATAAACCGATTAATTCCATCCTCTCTGCTGTAAACATTGACTCGGATACAGGCCACATCATCCACCATCTCAACACCATCAATGGGGAATACCACATATTGATCCATGGATTCCCCCGGCAGCCCCAGCTCCGCAGGCGTCATGCTGGAAATTCGATCCTGGGCGCCCTGTTGGCCTATAGGCCGCTGGCCCATGCTGCTGGTGGTGTCCGGCGGCGGCGCGGTGACCTTGCCCAGAATTTCATCCGCTGTGACCACACACTGACCCGGTGACCAGGATATGCGCACCGTAATCACCATATCCGGCGTCTCGTCCACCGGCTCCGCCGATTCCTCCGGCGGAGGGGACTGGGGCGTCTCCGACCCCTCCGGCTGGCCGCTCTCCTCGCCCTCCGGCGCAGCGCTCTCCGCAGCCTCCGATTCCGGCTTGGGCAGGTTCCGGGCCATCAGAACCATCCCCTCCCCGGTTTCGAAATCCGGCTGCTCCCGTTGGCGGACAAGATCTTCATCCACCACATAATACCTAGGGTCAGCACTTTTCAGCTGCTTTACATAGGTCTCCGCCGCCTTACCGCTGTCTACCAAGTCGGTATAGGTGTAAGTAATGGTCTTGGCCAGCACAGCCTGGGCCGCGGACTCGTCCGCCTCCAGCACCATGCCCGGCACCTTCTCATCACCCACTGGCAGTTCCGTGGGCAACACCGGAGGCTCCGGCTCCACCGACACTGTGGTGTCCGGATCCTTATCCGCATTGCGCCCCGGCAGAACAAAGACAAAGATAATGACCGCCGCAGCGATAATGACTACCACCGGAATGAGCATTAAAATTGGGAACTTCTTCTTTTTTTCCTGGCCAGCCTCGTCCACCGCCTCCGGCCCCGGCTCGCCCTTGCCCTTTTTAACCTTTTTTTCCTTGGGCGGCTTTTCCTTTTTGGGTTTTTTCTCCTTGGGCGTCTTGGGGCCCTTTGCTTTTCCTATCGGCATGGAAACAACACCTCTTGCGTCTATGCTATTAAATCAGGGAGATAGTCACACGGTCTTGTGCTTTTACCGTATACTGGAAACCCCGCTCTACGCCGTTGACCTCCAGACGCACCGCCCTGTCCAAGTGCTCAAAGTCGATATCGGAATACTCCAGCAAATCCATCAGGTGATAAGCACCCCTATCCTCCCTGGCCGGAAGGATTAGTGGCTCACCGTTCAGGCTGATGTGCAGCTCGCCGCTGGAGGAAGCGGGCCTCACCGGGGATTCCGTGGGCGTCACCGATGGCCAGGCTTCCTGTGGCACAGCCTCCCTCCGGGGGGTGGGAGGCGTCTGCCGCAGGGTAAGCACCACGTCCCCCTGGCCAAGCTGCGTGTCCATGGAGGCCGGGGAATTGTTCACCATCACCTTGCCGTAAAACTCAGGGCCCAGCAATTCCGCCACGGTGCGGCTGGCTCCCGCCCCATGCCGCGCGGGCACGAAATGGATATGGTCTCCGGCATGAATGACAGTGGACAGCGCGGCCTCCTCCTCGTTCACCCGCAACACGGCGGGAACCGCAGGCTCCCCGCGGAACACCAACCGCTTGCCGTCCAGGGTAACGCTCAAGCTCTTTCCCGTCTTTCCCACCATATCGCCATAGCTGTAGCCGTTCATCAGCAAAATGTCCCGCAGGGTGAGCACCCCGTTACGAAACAGCTTGGCGCTCTGGCCGTTCAGGGTGACCACATAGCTGTCGTTTAAAAGCCCCAGGCCCGCCGATATGGCGATGCCCAACGGGGTGGCATACTCCGGCTTCTCCAGCTCCACGCTGTCGGAAAACACAGAGAGCGCGAAATTGTTCCCCGCGATGGCCACCCGCCTGTCGTCCATCTCCAGCTTTTCCGCCACCTTCTCCCGCAGCCCGGTCAGCCTGCTGCCGCCGCCCGCCAGGAATACGGCGGAGGGGGCGGCGTCGTTGACGCTCAAGATCTGCTTGGCAATGGCGTCCGCCAGCCGGTTCATAGGCTCCTGGATGGCCTGGACCACTTCGGCAGCGGCAATGCGCTCTTCCTGGCCCAAAATATTCCGGCAGCGGATCAGGTCGTCGCTCTCCCCAATGGCCCGCTTCACCTGCTCGGCCGTTTTAAAGTCCACCAGGAAGGAGCGCATAATGGCCTCGGTCACCTCGTCCCCAGCCACAGTGGCCATGGTATAGCCCACCACGCTGCCGTCCCGGCACAGGGCGATGTCGGTGGTGCCCGCGCCGATGTCCACCATCGCCAGATTCAACAGCCGCAGCTCGGCTGGAATGGCCGCGTTCATGGCCGCGATGGGCTCCAACGTCATACTGGACACCTGGAGGCCTGCGGCGCGCATGGCGGCATACAGGCTCTCCACCACCTCGCCTGGCAGGAAGGTGGCCACCACATCGGCCTCCATCCGGCGCCCGGTGTGGAATTGTAGGTTATTCATGGGGTAGTTGTCCAGCCGGTACTGGGCCACGGTATAGCCCACCAGGAACATCTGGCGGCGGTCAGCGCCATCGTTTTGGAGCGCCTCCTCCGCAGCGGACACCGCCCCGGCCTCTAACGCGCCAATCTGTTCGGCATCAATGGACTGCTCCTCGGGCAGCTCCAGCGTAAAGGACCCCTTCTGGGTGCGCAGGGCCCGCCCTGCGGCGGCCACGCTCACCCGCTCCAGCCGGATACCCAAACGGCCCTCCAGCCGTTCCGTCACCGTCCTGGCCAAAGCCCCCACCTGCTTGATGTCATCAATCTGGCCGTCCATCATGGCCCGTTTCCCGTGCTCGGCCATCTCCACATCCAGCACCTTCAGCCGGTCGCCCACCGGCCGGCCCACTACGCCCACCACACTGCGCGTTCCAATATCCAGGGCGAAAATCAGATCCTTGTCCTGGACCTTCCATTCTGCCATAGGTCCGCTCCTCTCTTGCTGCGGCTTAGCCGGTCATAAAAGCTGCCAGGGGACGGCATGACTGCCGCCCCCTGGCAGCCTGTTTGGTTGCTGCTTAGTACTTGCTGAACACGCTGGCGGCGGAACCGCCGGCGGCGGGCTCATAGCTCTCCTCATAGGAGGAGGGGGCGGCGGCACTGTAAGCGGGCTGGGGCTTAGGCATGAAACCGTCCTGGCGCAGCTTGAAACGGGCCAGCAGCTCCTTCATCAAAGCGGCCTGGCTGGACAGCTCCTCGCTGGCGGCGGCAGACTCCTCGCTGGTGGCGGAGTTGGTCTGCACTACAGAACTGATCTGGTCGATTCCCTCGGTCACCTGGGCGATGGCCTCGGACTCCTCTTCGGCAGCCTTGGCAATCTGCTGGACGGAAGACATCACCAAACCGGCACGCTCGTTGGTGGCCTGGAGCGCCACGGACACCTTCTGCACGATCTCGTTGCCCTCCTTGACGGACACGATGGAGCGGTCGATGAGCTCCTTGGTGGCCTTAGCCGCTTCGTCGGACTTGGCGGACAGGTTGCGCACCTCGTCGGCCACCACGGCGAAGCCCTTGCCGGCGCTGCCTGCGCGGGCGGCTTCCACGGCGGCATTCAAGGCCAGGATGTTGGTCTGGAAGGCGATGTTCTCAATGGTGGCGATGATCTTGCCGATCTCGGAGGAGGAGTCGGAAATCTTCTCCATGGCGGACACCATCTGCTGCATGTATTCGGAGCTCTCGTTCAGGCTGCCGCTGGCGTCGTTGGCGTGGGACATGGCCTGCTCGCTGTTTTCGGCGTTCTTGCGGGAGTTGTTGGAGATCTCGGCGATGGTGGCGGACAGCTCCTCCACGGCGCTGGCCTGCTCGGTGGCGCCCTGGGCCAGGGACTGGGCGCCGGTGGACACCTGCTCGGCGCCTGCGGACACCTGCTCCGCGCTCTGGTTAATCTGGGACAGGGCGTCGGACAGGCTGCGGTTGATGGCGCGGACGGAGGTGAGCACGCTGCTCAGAGCGCCCACATACATCTTTTCATCCTTGGTGCGCACGTCAAAGTTGCCGTTGCCCATCTCCTCCAGCAGGCGGCATTCGTCGCTGATAACCTCGCTGAGGACGTGCTGGCTGGTACGCAGAGCGTCGCACATATCGCCCAGCTCACTGGTGCTCTGGTAGTCCACGGGGATGTCCAGCTTGCCCTCGCTGAAGCCGGTGAGGGCCACATGGACCTGCTCGGCAGGCACCACAATGCTCTTGATGATAATCAGGGCGATACGCATCACGATGATGGTGGCGACAACCATCACGCCCAGGATGATGCCGATGGCGATATTGGAGGTGAGATCCTGACGGCTGATAATATCGTTCTGAGCCTTCTGGAGGGTGGCGGCCAGGGCGTCGCCCTTTTCAGCGGCCTCCTTCAGCCTGGGGGAGCAGGAGGTGGCGATCATGCTGGCGGCCTCGGTACGGCTTTCGGCGGTATTGCTGCGAGCCACGCTGACAATTTTCTCGGCCTCCACCTCCCACGCCTCTACGGTGTCCACGAAAGCGTTCAGCTCGGCCTTGCTCTCCAGAGGATAAATCTTCTCCAGCTCGTCCAAGCGCTCCTTCAGCTCGCCCACCTTCTGGGTAGTGGTGTCCAGATTGGACAGGTCTCCGCCCAGCACTGCGTCGCGCAGGCTACGCCCGGCGATGTTGTAGTCAACGCGGCATTCGAACACAATGCTGTTGGCGCCGACATAATCATCCAGAATATCATTGTACTGGCCCTTCTGCATGGTCATCAGGATGATAGACGTGATGATGATGGCCACGGAGACAACGATTGTGACACCGAACCCCAGGATCAGACTCTTCTTGATCTTCATGTTTTTAATCATGGACTCTTTCCTCCTAAATTTCTTGACTGTGGATTTCTATATCAAATCGGTTCTGAACTTGGGCAGAAGCGCCGCCTTGCGCTCCCGCTCCAGCACATCGCCGTATTTTCCTTTTTGAACGTCGTCCAGCACACGTCCGTCGCTCATGGTAATCACCCTGCGGCGCAGAATGTTCACATATTGGCTGTCGTGGGTGGCCATGATGACCGTAGTTCCCTTTTGGTTGATGTCGTTGAGCAGGTGGAGGGTATCCCAGATACAGTCGTCATCCAGGTTGGCAGTAATCTCATCCAAAACCAGGATGGGCGGGCTGCCGATCATGGCCCGCGCCAGTTCCACCCGGCGGCACTGGCCAATGGACAGTTCTACGGGGTACTTGGGTTCCGCGCCCCGCATTCCCACAAGGCCCAGCACCTTTTTGACCCGGATATCCACCAGCCTGGGGTTTTCCTTGCCCAAGGCGATCTGGGAAGCCAGCGCCAAATTCTCCCCCACGGTCTTTTTGCGGATAAGGGTAGGATCCTGCCAGATCTTTCCGAACAGAATTGCCGCCCGGTTCCGGCTGAGCTTCATTACGCCGTTCAGGTCTTTGTGATCCACATACACCTTGCCCCGGCTGGGCTTTGTCTGCCCGGTAATCAGCCGCAGCAGGGTGCTCTTTCCCGCGCCGCTGCCGCCGACCACAAAGACAAATTCCCCCTGCCGGATGGTCAGGGCCACATCCTCCACGCCCTTGTCCTGATGGACCGCATTGCGCCTCCTGCGGCTGCGCCTATAAAATTTTGAAACGTTCTCTAACTCAATGGTGGGCATAGGCTTCTCCTGGCATTGGTTGCAATATGAATCTTTCCATTGAAAAAAGCTCGATTTCTGTTATAATAGGGGCATCCGTAAAATTCCGAGGGGAGGTGGCGAAATGAAACGGGACGGTGGTTTCAAGCGTCCGGGTTTCAAGCTGGTCTTGATTGTACTGCTGGCGGTGCTGTGCATCGGCGCGGCGGAGCTGGCGGCCTGCAGCCATTTCGCCCCGGAGACCTACGAGCGCATCACCGCCCCGGCCCGGCAGGCGGCCGCCGCAGTGGCCGATGCCGGACGCGCCGGGCTGGATGCCGTCGGCCGGTTTTGCCGCGACACCGCCGCCTTGGCTGGCCGTGCCGTTCAAAACGCCGCCCGCCAGGTGGCCGCTTTCTGGGAAGAACTCACCGCCCCACCCCCTCCGCCGTTGGAACCAGAACCGGAGCTGTCCCCGCCCCCGGAGGATTCCCTTCCCCCGGCCACCGAGCCGCCCCTCACCGAGGTGCTGGAGGCGGACGGGAAGCAGCTGCTCACCGGGGGGACCGTCACCGTTACTTATTTCTGCCAGTCGGACGAAACCTGGGCCGAACAGCCCTATGGCACCGATACCATCGGCCCTTATGGCTGCGGCCCCACGGCCATGGCCATGGCCGTGGCCAGCATGACGGATACCGACACAGACCCGGCTCAAATGGCCTCCTGGGCAGTGGATCACGGCTACTGGGCCAGGAGAAGCGGATCCTACCACTCCATCGTCCAAGGCATTGCCCAGGACTTCGGGCTGGAAGCAGAGCCCTTCACCGACCGCACCCCGGACGCGCTGCGCCGGGCCCTGCGCTCCAAGGACATGCTGGTGGCCCTGATGGGCAAGGGCCATTTCACCACCGGCGGACACTTCATTCTCATCCGGGGGGTGACTCTAAGCGGCGATGTACTGGTGGCCGACCCCAACAGCCTGGAGCGGAGCCTCCAGACCTGGGACCCCCAGCTCATCCTGGATGAGCTGTCCTCCGCTCGGGACCACGGGGCGCCGCTCTGGATTCTGTCGGCTCCCCGCGCCTGACTCTTGATTTCGCGGAATATCGGCCCGGTGAATCACCGGGCCGATATTTTATTGTGTTTTGCTATTGATACGCAGATTTTCCCCGCGCGATCCGCTGGTTCAGCACCCGGTCCAAATCTGTCACCTGCTTGAGCCTTCGCCGGTTCAGCGCCACCTGGTCGCACAGCATTTCTACCGTCCGTCCCGCATCGTCCCCCGCACCCCCGCCGTTGAGGATGGCGGCCAGCTGTCCGGCCTCTTCCCGGTCGTCCAGCGCCTCCATCTGTTCCCGAAGAGCCTTGTCCGCCGCCTGGAGCTTGCCCAGCGGCTCCTCCCGCATGGCAATCAGCATCTGGGTGCTCACCTGGTCGTTGCGGTCAATGGACTCCCCCAGCTGCCGGGTCAGGTCGAGCAGCTCATTGAGCAGGTTCCCCGTCCGTTTCATCTGAACCAGGGCGTCCATTACCGTTTTTTCCTCCATCGCTTACCCCTCCGCTTCGGTGCCCGCCGGGGCGGCCTCAGCCCCGGCCAGCTCCTGTCCGGCAGTCTTGTTGGCCTCCCGGAAGGTATCGCGCAGCTCGTTCACCATGGTCTTGACCCGGTCCAGCTCGATCCTGTTCCGCCCGGCCTTCACCCGGTTGAGCTCAAAGCTGAAGTAGTCATACAGGCGGTTCAGGTTCCGGCTGATGGGATATTGCATATCCAGGGTGTCGTCCAGATAGCGAATGATATCCAGGCTTCGGTCCACACTCGCCTCAAACAAGTCGTAGTCCGCCTTGTCCAGGGCCAGGCCCGCCCGGAGCAGCCGCTTGACCAGCTCGTCGTACAACAGCAGCAGCAGCTCGCCCTGGGACATCTCATTGATCCCCTGCTCCTTATAGCCCTGGTAGCCCTGGTAGCCTTTGAAATCCATGCTTGACTCCTTCTTGGTCGGTGTTTTGGGTTTAGTAGCCGCTCTGTCCGCCCATCAGGCCCATCATCGCGGAGGTCTGGGAGTTCATCTCGGCGATCAGCTGTTCCAGACGGCTGAACTTGGTGGTGTAACGGTCAATCTGGGCGGACATCTTATCCGTCCAGCGGTCAATCTGGCTGTCGATGCTGTCCATCTGGCTCTTCAGGCTGTTGCTGTTCAGGGAGGTGGGCGCCTTTATGGAACCCGCCCGGGTAATCAGCACGCCCTTGGGCTCGCCGGTGGTCTTGACATAGTTGTTCAGGGTGTTCTGCATGGTCTGCATCAGCCCGTCGCTGGAGGAGCCGCCCTCGCGGGTCTTGGTGAAAGCGGTGCGCACCTTGTCCGGGTCACTCTCCAGGGCGGCGCGCAGCTTATCCTCGTCCAGGCTGATGGTGGTCATGCCGTTGCTGTAGCTTGTGCCGATGCCGATCTCCCGCAGGGTCTGGCCGTCCGAGCCACCGGGGGTGATGGCGGAGAGCAGCTTGCTGTACATGCTGGACAGGGTGGAGTCGCCGAACAAAATACCCTGCTTGGCCTTCTCATTATAGGCCTTCAGCTCGCTCTCAGAGTACTGGTCCTCCTGTTCGGCGGTGAGCGGGTCATAGCGCGCACCGTTGGACTTCTGGGCAGGCATGGTGGAGTAGGCGTTCTTAATCTCGGTGGCCATCTCGTTGTAGTCGTTGACAAACTCCCGGATCACGTCTACGATCTTGTCCGTGTCGGTAGTGGTGGTAAAGGTGATGGCCTCGTAGTCCTTGCCGTCCTTGTCGGGGGCGTTTGCGCCGTCCGCGTTGAACTCGCCCTTCACATTGACGGTCAGCCCATCAATGTCGAAACTGTTGCTGGCGCGGGTGAAATCCGAAAAGTTTTTACCGTTGATGGTCACATCCATGACGGCGTCCTGGCCGGCGGTATAAGAGGACGCAAACTCCGGAACATCAATTTTTGTGCCGGTAGCGCTGCTTTCGCCTTCGTATATCTCAAAATCCACAGCTTTCCCGGTGTTGTCTGTAACCATGAGCTGGCCCGTAAGCTCATTATAGGAAGCGGTCTGGCCGTACATGCCCAGGAACACATTCAGCCGGTTGGCAACATCCTGCATTGAGTCCTCGCTGGAGATACTAATGCCGTTGTCACGGCCCTCGAAGGAAAAGGCAAAACGCTTGCTCTCGCCTTCGCCCAAGCCAAGGCCGTAGGTCTCGGCAAAGCTGTCGTTGGCACTGTGCTCGCCGGAGACAAACAGAGCCTTGCCCAGCCCGCCAAACTCAATCTTACTGTTGGCCCCGGTCTCGGTGGCGGTGAACTTGAACTCGTTGGTGAGCTTGGAGTAGCTCACCTTCATTCCGGCGCTGGCGTTGGAGTTGATGGAATTCATCAGGCTCTCCAGGGTGGTGTCCTCGGTGACGTTGATGTGGGCCCCGTTAACTTGGAAATCGTAAATCGCCTTGCCGTCGTTATCCACCCGGTAGCCGTCCTTGTCCACCCGGTTGCCGGCCTTGTCCAGATAGTAGGAGGTGCCGTCGGCGCGCTTGTGCTCCGTGGCGCCGCCCGCGCCCTTCAGGCGGTTGTCCTGGGTGAAAACGCTCTCCGCCTTGTCGCCCAGGATATCAGACAGCTTCTTGCCCGGATTGATGAAGTTGGAGTCCCCGCTCTGGAATCCCAGCGCCTCCACAGCGCTGCCGCCCAGGCTCAGGGTGGAGCCCTCATCAGTCTCGAAGGACAGCTTGCCGTCCGTGTTGTTCACCCTGATCTTGTCCTTGCCGAAAGCGTCGTCCAGCTCGGCCTGGAGGGCGTCCTTGAAGGCGGTGTTCTTCTGTTCGTCGGTGGCGTCGGGTTTGTCCTTCAGCAGCTCCTCCGCCCTCTCCATCACCTCGGACATGCTGATCCGCTTGGTGGTGCCGTTGAAGGTGACGCCCAGCTCCTTGCCTCCGGACCACTTGCCGTCCTCGCTGCGGGTTCCGCCCAGGTATTCGCTGGCGGCCATCTTCTTGGTCAGGTCGCTGGGGACCTTCATAACGTCCTTGCCCCCGCCCTTGCCCGTGTATGCCTCAATTTTGCCGCTGGCGCTGCTGATCTCCACATTGTTGCCGTTCCCCAGCCCATCCTTGAACTTGATAACGCCGGTCGGGTCCACCTCCACCTTGATGGCCTTGTCCGCGGTGGTGGTCTCCTGGAAGCCGTTCTTGGTATAGGTGTAGGTGATCTCGCCCAGCTTCTTGTTGATGGCGTTGGCCAGCTTCTCCGCGCTGCTGGCCCCCTCCATCTCGTTCAGGTTTTCCAGCTCGTCAAAGCTGATGTCGAAGGTGGCGCCGTTGGTGCCGCCGTACTGGAAGGAGAGGGTGCCGGACACGGTGCTCACGTCCAGATCCTTGGTGATGTCAAACTCCTTGCCGGTGACGGAGGACACGTCCCCCATGCCTCCGGCCAGGCCGGACACAGTATAGGTGGCGGCCTTGGCCATCTGCTTCACACCGTTGATCTTGATATCGCTGGAGGTTTTGCCGCTGGCAGTGATCTTGTCCTTATAGGTGCCGTTGACAGCGGTGTTCACCGCGCTGTTGAAAAAGCTGGCGCTGAGCAGGTTGGTCTTGGAGGAGTAGGAGGTATACTTGGTGTTGAAGTTCACCGCTTTGTCGATGATGCTGCGGTAAGCCTCCTGCTGCCACTCAATCTTGGTGCGCTTCTTTGTCAGGTTCTGGATCTTCAGCTTGATGCCGGAGACCGCGTTTTCAATCATGGACTCGGTGTCCATGCCGCTGGCCAGGCCGCTGAGCACGTTCCGATTCCCATAGATACTGCTGGTATTGTAGCTGCTGTTACTTAAACTGGTAATAGATGCCATGCTGAACCGCTCCTTTCCAAAAAACCATGGGCAGATTGCCCTGTCCACAGCATGTTCGCCGGAGAAATTTTTAAAAATTTTTTTACAGTTTTTTCGCTGTACCTCTGTTCTTTTTTATCGACCTGTAGTATATTAAACTTAAGACTTTTCCCCAAGTTTTTGTGAAAGGGAGGGAATATTCCTTGACTCAAATCATTGCCGTCACCAACCAAAAGGGAGGCGTGGGAAAGACCACCACCTCCGCCGCTCTGGTCTGCGGCCTCCACCAGCGCGGGGCCAGGGTTCTGGGGGTGGATCTGGACCCCCAGGGCAATCTGGGCTTTAACCTGGGCCTGGACATTGGCACGGGAAGCACCGTCTATGATGTGTTGAAGGGCGCCTGTTCCTTGGAACAGGCCATCGTATCCACAGAGTATGGGGACGTGCTGCCCTCGGACATTATGCTGTCCGCCGCCGAAGTGGAGTTCACCGTCCCCCGCCGGGAGTTCATGCTCAGCGACCAGCTCTCCACCGTCCGTTCCCAGTACGACTTCGTGATCATCGACACCCCGCCCGCCCTGAATATCCTCACCGTCAACGCCTATGTGGCTTCCCACGGGCTCATTGTCCCCATGGAGGCCGAGGTACTCAGCCTGGTGGGCATCACCCAGCTTCAGGAGACCATCGAGACCGTCCGATCCACCTACAATCCCCAGCTGAAGGTGCTGGGCATCCTTCTCAACAAGTTTAACGGCCGCCTCACCCTGTCCAAGGACATATTGGAGCTGGCCGAGGAGGTGGCCGGCCAGCTGGGCAGCAAGGTGTTCCAGACCCGCATCCACCGGGGGGTGGGGGTGGCCATGGCCCCTGCCCATGGGCAGACGGTGCTCACCTACCAGCCCGATTCCCGACCCGCCCAGGACTTCCTGGACATTGTGGACGCGGTGGCGGGGGACCGTTTCCCCCGGCCCAAGCCCACCTTCCGGCAGAAGTATATTTCTAAATTTTTCAACTAAGTAAGGAGTATCGCCATTATGTCCAAGAACGACAAAACCAGCAAAACCGCGCGGGTGATGAACCTGCTCAGCAAGAAGACGGACGCCGCCGCCCCCGTCCAGGAGCCGGCCCCCGCCGCCGCTGTCCCCCCCATTGTCACCTCCATGGCTCCCGATGCCGCAGTGTCGGTGCAGATCAAAAACGCCCTGGAGGACGCCCTGGAGGGCGAGCTCGCCCCCCAGCAGCCCGTGCCCCAGCCGGAACCGAAACCCCAGCCGAGCCTGGAATCGGAGCCCCAGCCTGAATCCGCCCCCACCGCCCCCGCAGGGGAGCCGCCTGTCCCAGCCGCCCCAGAGGAGCCCGCCCGCCAGTTCCTGGAGCCGGAAAACCCCGGCTACATCAACGTGATGCAGGTCCTGGTGGAGGAGAAAGCCCCCAAGTATGTGCAGATGTTCGGCCTCTGCACCTGCAAGCGATGCATGGAAGACGTAAAGGCCTACACCCTCAACCACCTGCCCCCTAAGTACGTGGTGCTGGAACCCAATGACCGGGTGCCCCGTCTGACGGTATATGAGGGCAAGTTCAGCAGCGACATCACCGCCCAGCTGCTTCAGGCGTGCAAGGCGGTCCATGAGACCCCTCACCACAGCCGGGCCTGAGAAAATCAAAAACTCTGGCGGATGGATATCCATCCGCCAGAGTTTTTTTGACTACCCTTCGGTGTCCTCTTCCCCCTCCTCCAAGGGGGGGAGCTGCTGGGGATAAGGGTTGGTGAGCTGCTCCCACAGGGTGTTCACGTTTTCCATGCAGATAAAGTACACGCTGGTCATCATATTGTCGGGGATGCCCAGCTCCTCCGCCAGGCTGGTAATCTTCTCCCAGTCGGCGCACTCGTAGCTGAGAACCAGGTCGTACAGCATACCGCAGCGCCCCTCGTGATGGAGCAGGGCGGCCTTGATCTCATCGGCCACCGGCACCTCCGCCAGGATGTCCTCCAGCGGCGCGTCAATCAGGTAGTTCAACGTAGAGAACATTCCCATCAGATAACCTTCCGACTTGGAAATGGGCATATTCTTAGCGTAATTCATCAACTCACTACAGAAATTGGCACGCAGGAAGGAGCGCTTCAGGAACTCCTCGGAACCAGTGTCCACCTCATTTTCCGCGTTGCTGGCGCTGAGCAGGTAGATCCACTGCTTCAGCTGTCCCAGGCCCAGGGTCATGATCGCCTGGCGGATGGTGGTAGCCCGGTGGCGCAGGGCAAAGTAGGCGGAGTTGACCATTTTCAGCAGGCCGTAGGACAGGCTGGCGTCGGCGGCGATCATCTGCTCAATCTCCTCCACGTTGGGCTCGTCCCGGGTGACGGCCACCATGAGCTGGAAGAAATTGCTCTGGATATAGGCGCTGCTGTGGGCCTTGGTGGTGAGCTTGCCCGCCACATAGGAGCCTTCCAGTCCATCCGCCCCCAGGGCCACCGCCCGCTCATAAGTACGCGCGTCCTCAATATGGGTAACAATACACTTGATATTCATGCTGTGGGCCACCTCCACCGTGTTGCGGATGGTGACCTCGGTTGCGGTCTTGACGCTGATTTTGATAAAGTGGATGTCGTCCAGCAGGGCAAGGTACCGGGGGGTGAACTGGAAGTCGTTCACCGCGATGCGGTAGCCCTCCCGGACATACTGCTGAACCAGGTGCATGGACAGCGGGTGGATAATCACCGCGTCGTCAATCTGGATGACCAGGTCGCTCTTGTCAAACAACCGCGGGGTTTTCTTCATCAGCAGCATGGTGGTGAAGGTCATAAAGTTCAGCGTCCCCTTCAGCACCTTGGGGCTGTTCTGGGTCAGAAAACTGTAAATAGTGTTTGCGGCGGCAAATTCCGCGCTGGAAGTGGAATTGTCACTGCTGAAAGCCTGATTCGCACCATGATACAGGATCTCATGTCCGATTGTATTCCCCTCAGCGTCCTTAATGGGCTGCCGCACGATATATTTGCCGCTCATAGCTGCCTCCTGTCCTTATCCTCTGGTCTTGCCCTGGCGCGCGAGGAGGTGATCCATCACGTCCACCAAGTGCCCGATCTCCGGCTTGGTAAGCTGTTCATCCGCCCCCAGGTCTCTGCCCTTCCGGCGCATCTCTTCGCTGATAAGGGAGGAGAAGATGATGAGGGGGATCTCCTTGAACCGGCTGCTGTCCTTCACCAGCTTGGTCAGCCGGTGGCCATCCATCTGGGGCATCTCAATGTCGGTGATGATCAGGGCCACATCCCGCTCCAGCGTACCGTCCTGGGGCAGCGCGCTCAGCGACTCCCACAGTTCCAGGCCGTTGGAGAACATATGGAGGTTGACATAATTTGCCTTGCGCAGGGAGTCCTCGATCATCTTGCTCAGCAAAATGGAGTCCTCCGCCACCCAGATGGGCTTATCGTTGCGTTCACGGGGACCCAGTTGCTCCACCTCCGACATCTGGATGGAGGTCTCCGGGGCAATTTCCGCCACGATACGCTCGAAGTCCAGAATGGTGACCAGTTCGCCGTCGCACTGGGCGATGCCGGTGGCCACGCTCTCCGCGCCGCCGGAGACAGTCTTATCCGGCTTCTGAATATCGGTCCAGGAGATGCGGCTGATACGGTCCACCGTGTGCACCCGGAACGCAATAAACATCTTGTTGAAATTGGTGACGATGAAAATATCTTTCGGATTCTTTTCCCGTTCATCCCCCAGGTATTTGGGCAGGTCCACCACCGTGAGCACCGCGTCACGGGGCTTAAAAATCCCCTCCACCGCGGGGTGGGCGTGGGGCATGGGCTTCACTGGAGCGGAAATCATGATTTCCCGCACCTTGGCCACGTTAATGCCATACAGATTGCCGCCAATGGTGAACTTCATGATCTCGATCTCGTTGGTGCCGGACTCCAGCAGAATCTCGTGCTTGCTTTCTTCCCTCATTCCAATGCACTCCCTTTCATCATACGCGTATCAGATAATCAGCTCCGCACGGCCATAGCTGCGCACACAGCCCAGCCCGCTGTTCACGTCAAAGAGCAGGGTCCGGGCCACCGAGCCGCCCACATCCTCCTTGAGCAGGCGGATGCCCTCTTTTTTCAAATTCATGTGAACGCTTTCAATATTTCTCTGCCCAATATTGCCCAGGGATGAACTGCCCACCTCGAACATCTTGGCCCCGCCGGCTATTTTGGCGGTGATCCTGGCCCGGCGGGCCCCCATGGCCTCCATCTGCTTCAAGGTCTCTCTGATTCCCGTATCCGCGTACTTCATTGGGTTTTTGCGCCCTGCTTCCATGTTTACCGGCAGCATAATGTGCACCAGAGCTCCCAGCTTGATGGCCGGGTCGTGCAGGCAGATGCCGATGCAGGACCCCAGCGCGTAGGTAACCAACATGCCCTCCCCTTTGGCCACCTTCATGTCCGCGATTCCGATTACCAGCTTGTCACTCATCGCTTACGCCCAGCTTCCTCAATAGAGCATTTAGAGACCGAAGGTCCGGAGACATCAGCAGGCGGCAGGGAACCTCCTGATTGTCAAATACGAAATTTCCGCCGATGGTCATAATGTAGTCGGACTGTCCGCCATATTCCGCCATGGGCACGGCCAGGATCGCCCCCTGCATATCCACGGTGAAGGCGGGGACCGTAAGGGTCACATCCATCCCGGCCAGGCCGCTCAGCGCGTTGATGAAGGTAGAGATCATGATATTGCCCACCTCAATGAGGCAGGAGTTCTCCATATCCGCCAGTTGGCCGTAGTCGTCGATGCGCTGGTGAAGAACGCTTTCCAGCACCATGTTCACAAAGTCCAGCTGCTGGCAGGAGAGCATGATGCCGTTGATCTGCCCGCCCATCTTTACCAGCACCCCGGCGGTAATCTCCTCCGGGCCACCGATCCACTCAATGGCCTCGTTGTAGCCCATGATGCGCACCTCAGGCAGTGTAATGCGCACTTCCCGCCCCAACATCTGGGACAGGGCGGTGGCGGCGTTGCCGGTGCCCATGCTGCCGATTTCCCGCAGAGTATCCAGCTCCAGGGAACTCAGCTCGTCGTAATTCTTAATTGCCATTGCCGTCCCTCCTATCAAGCCCGCAGGTTATTGATTGTGGTCTCGATCTCATCCGAGGTCTGTACCATTTTCAGCGCCATGCCATAGGCCCGCTGGGATTCAATCACCTTTGAAAGCTCCTCGGCCAGATCCGCGTTGGACCGCTCCAGATAGCCCTGGACGGCCTTGCCGGTGCCCAGCCACAAATCCCCGTTCTTATCCACAGGCAAATAGCCGGTGTCCAGCACCTGCTCCATGCCGTTGTAGTTGCTGTAGTCGAAAATGCCGATGGGAAGCTCCTCCGTCGGGTCGTCCACCTCAATGAGGCCGCCCTGCCGGCTGAGCACGAAACGCCCCGTCCCGTCACCCAGGCAGTAGACCGACTCCATGATTGGCTCGCCTTCCTCGTCCACCTCGCCGCTTTCACGTACCAGCTCGGACAGGTAGAAGGCCCCGTTGCGGGTGAATGTGACCTGCCCGGTGGCCAAATCCACTACGCCGAAGAACCCGGCCCCGTCGATGTAGTAATCCAGGGTGCGCCCGGTGTCCGCCGGCCCGCCCTGGGAAAAGTCCGTGGAAGTCATGAGCAGGTTGGCTCCCACGCCCATGGGCAGCTGCGTATCCGCGCCGTCAAGCGCGCCCCGGTGGTCCTGGTAGATCAGGGCGGAGAAGTGGGCCCGGTTGGCCTTGAAGCCGTTGGTGTTCACGTTGGAGATGTTATCCCCATGGACATTCAGGCGCTGGAGCTGCTGCTGGGCGCCTACCGCGCCGATATAGAAAGATTGATTCATCTGCTTATGTCACCTCTCTCACATGCGGCCGATGTCGCTGGAAACGTGGCTCATCAGCTCATCGTACATTTTGGTCACCTGGGCCGCGCTCTGGAGGGAGCGCTGGCATGTGAGCATTTCGGTCATCTGGCGGATCATGTCCACGTTGGAGCGCTCCAGGTACTTCCAATAGATGGTGGGGGCGGCGGCAGCCTGGGCCCCTTCGCCGGTAAACATACCCCGCCCGTCATACTCCACCTGCTCCATGTCCGGGAATGTGTATACCCCCAGCTGGCCCAGGAAAGCCCCCCCCTCAGTGGATATAACCCCCTGTTCATCCACCGATAGCTTATCGGTGTTCAGCTGGATGGTCTGCCCCCGGGGGTCCAGCACCCGGCCCACGCCTGGGAAGCACAGGTATCCTTCGTCGTCCAGGGAGAAGTTGCCCGCCCGGGTGTAGGCCACGCCGTCCTCCGTCTGGACGGCGAAGAACCCCTCCCCCATGATGGCAAAGTCCAGGGGGATACCGGTTGGCTCCGGGATGCCCTGGTCAAAAAGAACCTTGATCTCGCTGTTGGCCCTGATATAGCTCTGCCTGCCGATGTCGGTGTAGATCTTCTCCTTGTTCCCCACCCGGGCATACATCACATCATCGAAGGTGGTAGCGGCATAGCGGCTCTCTTTAAAGCCTGCGGTGGAGATATTCACCATGTTGTTGCCCACCACGTTGAGGTTCTGCTGCTGGGTGACCATGCCGGAGGTCAGGTTGTAGAAGCCTTTGAACATCTTGCATCATGCCTTCTTCCGCTTTTTAGAGGTTTTGGGGGAGGCCCCACTGTTCATGTAAGCGCCCATGTGATCCCGCAGTTTTTGGATGGCCCGGGAGTGGATCTGGGAGATGCGGGGCTCACTCACCCCCATCACCTGGGCGATTTCCTTCATGTGGAGGTTCTTTTCATAGTAGAGGGACAGCACGATCTGCTCGTTTTCCTGGAGGGCGGAGATACCCTGTGCCAGGGTCTGCTGAAGCTCCTGCTCCTCCAGCACAGTCTCGGGCTGGACCGCGGGATCCTCGCTGGAAACCTCAAACCGATGCCCCTCTAGATCTCTCGCATCCATCAGCGCGTCCAGAGACAGGGTGTTGCTCAGCGCCACCCGGGCGGCCTCCTTCTGGTATTTGTCGGTAGGGATACCCAGATGGCCGGCCACCTCCTGGTCGGTAGGGAACCGCCCCAGTTCGTTGGCCAGGTGGGAGACGGCGGAGTCAATCTCCTTGGCCCGCTGTCGGATGTTCCGGGGCAGCCAGTCCTGCTTCCGGGCCAGGTCGATGACCATGCCCCGGATGCGCTTGGCCACATAGGTTTCAAACTTGATGCCCTTGTCCGGGTCGAACTTGTCGATGGAGGTGAGCAGGGTGAGGATACCCTCGCTGACGATGTCGTCCACCTGGGCGAAGCTGCTATACACGCCCCGTATCTGGAGGGCCGCGCTTTTGATAAGCCCCTCATACCGCAGAACCAAGGGCCACTTCAGCTCCTCGTCCCCGGTCTGCTTGTAGAGGCTGAGCAAATCCGGGGTTGCCATGGCCTCAATCTCTGCTTCGGTGTACCTGCGCTGAAGGGTTGAGGCGCTCATGTGCCCACCGCCCTTCGCTCCGCCCGCGCGGGCGCCTCGGCGGTGATATTGCCCAGGGCCTGGATCTGTACGCTGTTGGTAATCTCATTGAAGGACAGCACATACACGTTGGGGTAAAACTGGGTAATCATCTTGCTGAAATAGCCCCGGATCACCTGGCTGACCAGGATAACCGGCGTCTGGGCCAGATCGCCAAACTTTTTCAGGTGCTCGGCCAGCTGGGAGATGATGGTCTGCATCAAATCGGGACCCATAGCCAGGTATACGCCCTGCTCGTTACGGGTAAGGGAGGAGATGATTCTCTTTTCCACCTCGGCATCCAGCGTGATGACCCGCAGCTGCCCGTCCTCGCAGAACCGCCGCGTGATGGTCCGGGCCAGGGCGCCGCGCACCTGCTCGGTGACCATATCAATATCCCTGCCCTGCCCCACCGCCTCGGCGGCGGTCTCCAGGATGGTGCCCAAATCTTTGATTGGCACCCCCTCCTGGAGCAGGTTGCGCAGCAGCTTCTCCAGCTTGGCGTAGGACAGGATATTGGGCACGACCTCCTCTACCAGCTCCGGGGAGGTCTGCTTCAAATTGTCCACCAGCCGGATGGTTTCGGCGCGGTTGAGCAGCTCGTAGGCGTGCTTTTTCACCGTCTCGGCCAGGTGGGTCAGCATGACAGACAGCGGGTCGATGACATTGTAACCATAGATCTCCGCCATCTCCTTGTTTTCCGGCAGAATCCACCGGGAGGGAATACCGTAGGCGGGCTCAATGGTCTCGATGCCGTCGATTTCCCCCAGGGGGTTCGGGGGCTCCAGGGCCAGGTAATAATCCACCAGGATCTCACCCTCAGCCACCACCTCTCCCTTGATGCGGATGGAGTACTGGTTGGTGCCAAGGGTGGAGCCGTCATGCAGCCGGATGGAGGGGATGACGAAGCCCATGTCCTGGGCGTACTGCCGCCGGAAGATGACGATGCGGCTGATGAGCTTGCCGCCGTGGCTCTCGTCCACCAGGGGGATGAGGCTGTAGCCAAACTCCATCTCCACCGGCTCCACCGACAGCAGGGAATAGACGTTGTTGATATCCTTGTAATAGTCGCTCTCGCTGGGCGCGGCCAGCTCGGGGACTTCCGCGGGGGCCTGGGCGGCGGCTGCCGCCGCCTGCTGCTGGGATGTCATCCTGCGGGTGAGGAACACGCCGCCCCCCACCAGCGCCACGCCGCCCCCCATCAGGGGGATGGTGGGCGTGCCGGGGATGACGGACATGAACAGCAGGATGACGCCCGTGGTGGTGAACGCCCTGGGCTGGGCGGTAAACTGGCCCACCACATCGGTGTTCAGGCTTCCGTCGGACACGGAGCGGGTGACGATCATGCCCGTGGCGGTGGAGATCATCAGGGACGGGATCTGGGACACAAGGCCGTCGCCGATGGTGAGGATACAGATGGAGCTGAGGGCCTCCATGGGCTCCATCCCCCGGCTTATCATGCCGATGAGCAATCCGCCCACCAGGTTGATGAGGGTGATGATGATAGACATGGTGGAGTCGCCCTTGACGATCTTGGTAGCGCCGTCCATGGCGCCGTAGAAGTCCGCTTCCTTCTGGATCTTCTCCCGGCGTACCCGGGCCTGCTGCTCGTCAATAAGGCCTGAGGACAAGTCCGCGTCGATGGCCATCTGCTTGCCTGGCATGGCGTCCAAGGTGAAGCGGGCGGCCACCTCGGACACGCGCTCCGCACCCTTGGTGATGACGATAAGCTGGACCAGCACAATGATGAAGAAGATAACAAAGCCCACCACGACGCTGCCGCCTGTGACCAGCTGGCCGAAATTCTTGATGACCACGCCTGGATCGCCGGTGGTGAGGATCATACGGGTACTGGATACGTTCATACCCAGCCGGAACAGGGTGGTGATGAGCAGCAGGGAGGGGAAGATGGAAAATTCCAGCGCCTCCGAAATATTCATCGTAATCATCAGGATCATGACAGACAGCCCGATGTTAATGATGAGCAGGATGTCCAAAATCTGCGGGGGCAGCGGGATAAACAGGAACATGACCACAACCACCACAAACAGCGCTATAACATTGTCTAAAATCCGTTTGAGCATGGCAGGTCGTTTACCTCCTCGTCGCCGCACCGTCGGGACAGGCTTCCCATCATTCGTTTCCGCTGTCCCTTCTCTCCCCCCAAAAGCTGAGGACCGCTTTTGCGGGATCCCGCTTTGATTATGCCGGGGCCTTGAACATTTCCTATTTCACAATCTGTTTTTTATCGTTCAGCTTAAAGATATACACCAGCACCTCCGCCACCGCACCGTACAGCTCCGGCGGAATCATCTGGTTCAGCTCCGCCTGCGCGTAGAGCGCCCGGGCCAGGGGGACGTTTTCGATGACGGCCACCTTGTTCTCCTCGGCGATCTGAACAATGCGCAGGGCGATGTTATCCTGGCCCTTGGCCAGCACAATGGGGGCGTCGTCCTGATCCGGCTTGTAGCGCAGGGCCACGGCGAAGTGGGTGGGGTTACGGATGACCACGTCCGACCCGGGCACCTGCTGCATCATGCGCTGCTGGGCCCGGCGGCGCTGGATCTCCTTGATCTTCCCCTTCACTTGGGGATCGCCTTCCATCTGTTTATACTCTTCCTTGACCTCCTGCTTGGTCATCATCATATTCTTCTCGTAATCCCACCACTGGTAAAAGAAGTCCATGGCGGCCACTGCCACAAAGGCGATGCAGATACGAACCACCATTTCCCCCGCCATCTCCACCAGATGGGCTGCGGCGGCGGTCAAATCGGTGTATAGGTAATTGGAACTTTCCAGAAACATGTCCCGGATGCTCAGGAAGATAATGGCCATCAGGATGGCGATCTTGATGAGGTTTTTCAAAGTCTCTACGAGGCTTTTCAGGGAAAACAGCCGCTTGAAACCCTGGAGCGGGCTGAGCCGGCTGAATTTCGGCTTCATGGACTCGGTGCTCACCAGAAACCGGGTCTGGGCAAAAGTGGCCGCCACGGCGCACAAGATGGCCGCCAACGCCACGATTCCCACCGTTTTCACCACCAGCACAATCCCCTGGACGGCCAGCTCGCCGCATACGCCGCCCACATCCCGGGATTCCTCCCCCGCAGTGGCCAGGCACAATGTCATGAAACCGCCCAGCTGCTGGGCAAATGTGCCGGTGAGCAGCCACAGCGTGGCGAAGGTACCCAGCAGTCCGGCCACCGCCACCGCGTCCTGGCTTTTAAAGACGTTGCCCTTTTTTCGTTCGTCCCGCCGCTTTTTTGGTGTCGCTTTTTCTGTTTTATTTCCCTCGGGCAACGTCTGTCCCCCCTTTTGTCCCGCGTAGTCCGCTCCTCAGAAGGGTGGAGGAGGGACGCTGTTGAAACGTTCTGTTGTTTTCTGGAAGAAAATCACTTGAAGAAATCACCCGGTCAGGGTGAGCACATCGTGGAGCGCGTTGAGCATTGCCGCCTCAGCCTGGAGCAGAAACTCGCTGAAGGGAACGGTCAGCACCAGCAGCAGCGCCAAGCCCACGATGACCTTCAACTCAATGTTGATAGCAAATACGTTGATTTGCGGGATCACCTTCATCAGCACACCCATCCCCACCTGAGCGATGAGCTCCGCCGCCAGGATAGGCATACTCAGCTTGATCCCGAGCACTGTGCACTCCACAAAGAGCTCCAGCAGCAGATTGTAGGCCGGGAGGCCGATGGATACCTGTCCAAAGGGGACCAGCTCCCCGGACGTGAGAAAAATACGCAGCAAGGTTAAATGCCCTCCTGCCGCAAAAAACAGCAGGTTCATCAACGCGTTAAGAATCTGCCCTGTCACCGACAGGTTTGCCGATGTCCCAGGGTCATACATCTGGTTCATGGTCATACCCATCTGGGTATCGACAATGGATCCGGCCAGCTGCGGAATGTAGAAAAAGAAGTTCGCCGCCATGCCAAGCAAAAAGCCAACCGCCAGCTCCAGCAGCATCCGCACCGCCAGCTCCGCCGCCCCCACCGGCACTGGCACCGTCTGGGTGGTCATGGAGGCCGTGAATACGGACAGCACCAGCGTCATACCTACGCGGAAAGCATTGGGGATGTTCCGGCGGCCCAGGAGAGGGTTGAACAGAACAAACCCGCTGATGCGGGCGGTGATATAGAGGAACCGCGTCAGTTCCGCCCAGTCGATCATGGCTGCCTCCCCCGCTTAACCGCCGATCAGTGAAAAAATCTCCAGCGTATAGTCCTTGAGCGTATCCAGCATCCAGCCGCCTCCCACCAGCAAAACGCTGATGACCACAATCAGCTTGAGCACAAAGGAGATGGTCTGCTCGTGGATCTGGGTGACCGCCTGGAAGATAGCCACCACCACGCCTATCAGCATGCTCAGCAGCAGCATGGGGCTGGCCAGCTTGATGGCCACTCCCGCCGCATCCCGGATCAAGTCCATTGCCTGGGTGGTGTCCACGGCTCATCCTCCTTCCCGGAAATCAATTTACGCTCTGCACCAGTGTGGAAAACAGCACCTGCCAGCCATTGACGGACACAAACAGCAACAGCTTGAAGGGCGTGGAGATCATGGCGGGCGGCAACATAATCATGCCCATGGACATCAGCGTGGAGGACACCACCACGTCGATGAGCAGGAAGGGGATATACAGCAGAAAGCCGATATAGAACGCCTCTTGCAGCTCCTGGGTCATAAATGCGGGCACAATCACCCGAAGGGGCAGCTCCTGGACCGCCTGTTCCCCCTCCTCCGGCACGTCAATGTGGGCCAGGTCACAGTACATTTCCACCGTCCGCCACTGGGTATTGGCCATCATGAACTCCTTGAGCGGCACACTGGCTCGGTCCACAAATTCCTCCGCCCCAATCTCCTGGTTTGTATACGGCTCCCACGCCTCCGTTCCAATGCGGGTAAGCACCGGGTTCATAGTGATAAGGGTGAGAAACAAGGCAATACCCACCAGCACCGTGTTGGGCGGCGTCTGCTGGGTGCCCATGGCGTTGCGCAGGAAGGACAGGGAGATGATGTACCGGGTAAACGAGGTCATCATCACCATCAGGGAGGGCAGCAGGGCGATCATGGTGGTGAGGAAGAGAATCTCCAGGGTCTGGACGCTCTCACCGTTGATATTAATCAGGCTGTCGGTCGGCATCCATCCTCACCTCGGTTTCCTTTGCTTGAGTACGGTGCGCAGGGCCTCCCCAAAGCTGGGGGGCGCCGGTTGGCCGGGGGGCGGCGTATAAAGGGCCTGCGCCTCCTCCTGGGTAAACTCCGCCAGCAATGTCACACCGGAAGGTGCCACCCCCAGCAGAAGATACCGCTCCCCTGCCTGTACGAGCACTGCGCTCTGCTCCCGCCCCAGGACCAGCCGGGCCAGAGCCTTGAAACGGCCTGTCCCGCCGGGCGCTCCAAACCCGCCCAGCCCCCTTCTGCCCGCCACATATTTGGTAAATAGGTAGGCCAGCACAACGATGGCCACCACGCACAGCAGCATCCACATCAGGGAGAACACGCTGTCCAGCGCCGTGACCTCCAGGGCCAGGACAGGCCTGCGGGGGGAACTACCCATCAGGGCGCGCCCAGAATGGATGTGACGGTCTTGAGCACCCGGTCAGGCTTAAAGGGCTTGACAATAAAGTCCTTGGCGCCGGAGCGCACCGCGTCCATAACCATGGACTCCTGGCCCATGGCGGAACACATGACCACGTTGGCGCTGCCATCCTTGGCGCGGATGGCCTTGAGGGCCTCCAGGCCATCCATATTGGGCATAGTGATGTCCATCACCACCAGATCAGGGCCGATCTCGCCGAACTTCTCCACCGCGTCGGCGCCGTCAACGGCCTCGAACACCTCGGTATAGCCGTTCTTCACCAGGGTGTCCTTGATCATCTTGCGCATGAAAGCAGCGTCATCCACTAACAGAATCTTCTTAGCCATGGTTTGATCCATCCTTTTCCATTATATGTTGTGTACCCCGCCGTTTGAAACCCACCGGGGCCGGGTATGCCTGTCTGATGCTCACTTGCCGCCTGCCAGCATTTCAATGCCGGGCGTCTGGACGATCTCGGTGATGCGCACACCGAAGTTATCCTCGATGACCACCACCTCGCCCCTGGCAATACACTTGCCGTTGACAAACAAATCCACCTGGTCGCCCGCCAGCTTATCCAGCACCACCAGCGAGCCCTTGGCAAATTCCAGAATGTCCTGCACCTTGCGGCGGGCCCGCCCGATCTCCACCGTCACCTGGAGGGGCACCTCCATAATAAGCTCCAGGTTCTGGGCCTGTTCCTTGCCCAGCTTCTCCAGCGGGT
Organism: uncultured Oscillospiraceae bacterium; assembly: GCA_910588105.1. GTDB lineage: Bacteria > Bacillota > Clostridia > Oscillospirales > Oscillospiraceae > Enterenecus. Next base: position 77,810 of record CAJUQD010000001.1, read on the forward strand.
CCATCTCCTCCATGTGCACCGGCTTGGTGGCGATGACCTTGGGCTCAACAGTCTTCTGGACGGTGGCGGGCGCGGGCTGCGCCGCGGCGGCGTTGTTCGCCATGGCCGTCGTCATGGCCGCCATCATGGCCGCCATCATAGTCCCCAGGTCAGCCGCGCTGGCGGCGGGGGCCGCAGGAACCGCGGCGGCGGGCTGCTGGGGCGGCGGCGCGGGCGCGGGCACCGGGGCCGCTGCGGGAGGCGGCGCGGAGGGCACACCGCCCGCCAGCATGGCCTCGATCTCCGCCTGGCTCATCTTGTGATCCCCGCCGCCGGAGGGGGCGGGGGCCGGGGCGGGTTCGCTGTTCATTCCGGCCAGCATCCGCTCAATGTCGTCCTGGCTCATCTTTTTGTCGCCCCCGGAGGAGGCCGGGGCGGGCTCTGGGGCAGGCGCGGCAGCGCCTCCCGACAGCATGGCCTCAATCTCCTCCTGGCTCATCATGTGGTTGCTGCTCTCCGGGGCAGGCGCCGGGGCGGGGGCCGGGGCAGAGGCTCCGCCTCCGGCCAGCATGGCCTCAATCTCCTCCTGGCTCAACGGCCGGTTGCTGGCACTGGCCTCCGGGGCAGGCTGGACGGACGGGGCCGCAGGCGCGGGGGACCCGCCGCTGGACACCTCGTCCTCCAGGCCCAGGCTCTTGAGCAGCTCCTTGGCCAAGGCCACCGACATAACGTTCATGAACTCGCTTTCCAGCGCGTCCTCAATCTTCAGGAAAAACCTGACCACCACGATCTGGTCCGCGCCCTGGGGAAGGTGCTCCTGCTTAAACTGGTCCAAATCCTCCAGTTCAAAGGACACCGGGGTGGAGATGTCCACCCGGAAGCCCAGAAAGTCGGACATGGCCGTGGCGGCGGAGCCCATCATCTGGTTCATGACCTCGCACACACAGCTGATGGTCAGTTCATTGAGCTCAAACTCCTCGTCGGCGGTCTCCATCCCCATGAGTATGTCCACAATGACCTTGATATCGCTGCGCTTGAGCAGCATGATATTGCTGCCCTCCAGGCCCTCCACATACTTGATCTCAACACCGATGGCCGGCTCCAGGTTGCCCAGGGAAAAATCCTTCACGTCCACCACGCTCACCGTAGGCGTCGTGATGTCCACCCGGTGATCCAGCATGTTCGACACGGCGGTAGCCGAGGAGCCCAGGCTGATATTCATCATTTCGCCCAAGGCGTCTATCGCCATTGGGCTGAACATTTCCTTCTCCATCCCTTACTCGCTCCTTTGTTCGGCCGAATAGCACACCTCGTCTATCTTGATGGCCATGTTTTTCTTGTGGGTTCCCATGCGTCCGGTAAACCATTGATAGCCGCCGATCTCCAGGAATACCGGAGAGTCCTTGGACCGTCCCAGGTTTACCACATCTCCCACGTTCAGGTGATAAATATCACTGAGGGACAGCTGGGTATCCCCCAACTCCGCCACGATTTCCAGCGTGGAATCGCGCAGTTTGTCAAAAATCTCGTCCGAATTGTCCTCGCTGGCCACCTTGCGGCCCATACTCTCCCGGTTGACCTCGCCGAATATGCTCATGAGAACATTGCCGGGCAGCACCACGCTCATCCGCCCCTCGCCGCTGCCAAAGGTGAGCTTCATGTCCACCAGCACCACCGTCTCGTCCAGGTTCAGCAGGGTGACCAGGGTGGGGTTGACCTGGGTGCGCTCATACTCGAAGGTGACGGGCACATAGTTCTCCCAGCTGCTGCCCATCAGGGCGATGATATCCTTGAGCAGCAGTTCATAGAGCTGGAGTTCCAGGTCGGTGTAGGCATAGCCCATGGGGACTTCCCGTTCCGAATCCCCCTCGCTGCCCATCATCCGGTCCATCATCCCCAGCGCGGTCTGGGTGGACAGGTAGACCATGACCGGGTCCTCCGTCTGGATATCCCGTCCGCCCTCTGTCCGGGGGTGGACCGTCACGTCCACCATGGCCAGTACGTCCCCTTCCATGAGGGCGTTATTAAACTCGTAGAACTTCTGCTCCTCGATGCTCTCCACCTCAATGGCGCAGGTGGTGCGCAGCTGGGCGTTGAGCCGGGAGCTGATGACCCGGGTGTAGTTCTCAAAAATGCCGTGAAGCATTTTGATACGGTCCTTGGTAAACTTCCGCGGGGTGGTGAAGTCGTATTTCCGATACTTTTTCTCCGGCTTTTTCTCCTCCGCCTTAGCCTCTTCGCCGCCGCTGCGCATGGAATTGAGCAGCGCGTCGATCTGACTTTGTGACAATACCTCAGCCATCGAATCACCTCACCTGATCTGCTGTATTCTTATGGGGTCTGCTGTTCCGCGCCTGCCTGGCCCTGGCTCTGGGTGATGAACTCGGTCAGTCCGCCGCCCTTCAGCTCTTCCTCCAGGTTGCGCCCGCTGATAATCATTTCCACACGGCGGTTCTTGCGCCGCCCCTCCAGCGTCTCATTGGTGGCCACGGGCCGCCACTGTCCGCACCCCTCGCTCACCAGCCGCGTGGGGAAAATGGAGCTGTTGTTCTGGATGAACACCTGCACCTCCGTGGCGCGGTTGCTGGCCAGGAAGCGGTCTCCATACGCCTCGTTGGGCATATTGGGGTCCTGCTGGGCCGTGTGGCCCTGGATACGGATCTCATCGATGGCGGACTCCGCCGTGTCCAGGACGGCGCACACCTGCAAAAGGATATCCTTTGCCTCCTCGCGCAGCTCAAAGCTGTTACCCGCGAAAAACACGGTGTCGGTGAACTTGACGTACACCTTGCCGCCGCTCATGTCCACCTGGATGGCGTTTTGCATATCGCCTTGGGACGCCATGGCCTGGAGAGCCAGAAAAACCTCCTCGATCATATCGTCGATCTCCCGCTGGGCCGCCACATCGGGAATGGAGGGCATTCCGCCCTGTTCGTTGTCCTCCGGGTCGGCCACGGGGCCGTCGGTGCCGCCGGGGTCGGTGGGGTCCAGCTGGGCAAAGGGGTTGAAGCTGGTGACGATAGCCCGCCACTTCTCCTCGCTGATGGTGGACATGGAGTACAAAAGGACAAAGAAACATAAAAGCAGCGTGACCATATCGCCGTATGTATCCATCCAGTTGGCACCACCGCCACCGCTTTTTTTCTTTTTCACGACGTTTTCAACTCCTTACATCGTGTGTTGGGAGCATGGGCCTTATTCCCCGGAGGGGGCCTTGCCGCTCTCCTCGCGCTTGCCCTGGGGGATGTAGGTCAGCAGCTTTTCCCGCAGCGCCTTGGGGTTCTCGCCGGACTGGATGGACATGATGCCCTCTACAATGATCTGCTTGCACAGCACTTCCTCTCCGTCCCGGATACGCAGGTTGTTGGCTATGGGGCCGAAGATCATGTGGGCCAGGATACAGCCGTACAGGGTGGTGATTAGCGCGGTGCCCATGTCCTGGCCGATGGTGCTGGAGCCCCCCGCGTCCATGTTCATATTCGCCAGCATGTTGATTAGGCCCACCAGCGTACCCACCATGCCGAAGGCCGGGGCCACGGCCGACGCCTTGTCGTAGAGCGCGGCCGAATCCTCGTGCCGGGCGGACATACACTCGATGTCGTTCTCCAGGATGGCGCGGACCTTGTCTGGGTCGTTGGCGTCCACGATGAGCATGATGGCCATCTTGAAGAAGGGGTCCTCCTGCTCGTTGGCCTTGCCTTCCAGGGCCAGCAGGCCGTTTTTACGGGCGGTCTGTGCCAAATCCACCAGCTGGTCGATGTACTTCATGGGGTCGAACTTCTTGGCGTTGAGCATGATGCCGAAGTGCTTGGGCATAGCCGCCAGGGTGCTGGCCGGGAAGCTGGCCACCACGATGGCCAGGGTACAGCCGATGACGATGAAGATACTGGCCGCGTCAAAGAAGTTCCACAGGTTCTCCGGCTTGAAGGTGAATACCGGCAGGTTTTGCGCCACCGCCTTCGGGCCGATGTTGATGCCGCACACCACGCCGAACAGGAACACGAAGATTGCCAGTACCAGGCCGATGATATAGGTAATATTCATTACAAAGCTCTACCTCCAGATTCCGGGCGCGGCTTTCCGCCCGGAAGGCCGTTCAGGCCGTTTTTATCTGTCTCGCCGGTGTTACCGATTGTCCACCACGGTGATCTGCCGGTGCACATCCATCACCTTGGCGTTATACTTGGCGATCCTATCAATGATCTCGTCCACACTCTCGCGGACAAGGTAGAAGTCGTGGTTCATCATGACGATCTTGGATTCGGGGATGGTCTCAATATACTCGATCTGCAGGTGGTTGACGACAAATTTCTCGTGGTTGCGCTTTGTCAGTACGATCATTGTGGTACCTCCTTTTTCCTATTCATAGGACTACAGGGGGATAGCCCGGGGAGAGAGCGGCTCTCCCCGGGCCGTTTTTGGGTTTATCAACGCTTCATATTGACCAGTTCCTCCAGCATGGAGTCGGTCACGGTGATGATGCGGGTGTTGGCCTGGTAGCCGCGCTGGGTCAGGATCATCTGGGAAATCTCCTGGGCCAGGTCGGTCTTGGACATCTCCAGGCCGCCGGAGATGATGGAGGCGTTTTTCGCGCCCTTGCGCAGGCGCAGGCCGTCCACGGGGGCCGGGGCGTCGCCGCCGTCCGGGGCCTGGGCCAGCTCGCCGTTTACATAGGTGATGCCCAGATCCTCGCCCGCGCCGCCGAACAAGGCCACGCTCAGGTTGCCTGCGCCCTCGCCGGCCTTGTAATAGCTGTTGCCCATGCTGGTCACGCCGTTGGGGTTGGTCACCATGCCGATGGCCACCACGCCGATGACCACCTGCTCGCCGGTCTCGGCGCAGGTGCCGCTGATGACGCCGGTTTTCCCATCCACGGTGATGCCGTTGAAGGTGGCCTTGGGCCAGGGCTCGGCCTCAGTGCCCGCAGGGGCGTCGTCCGCCACAGGCTGCAGCGCGTCGTGGAGCTTGCCCACCGCGTTGGCGTCGGCCCCGTCGCCCTCCACCGCGGTGGTGGGCCATTTCAGCTCCAGCGCCCCATCGGCGCCGGCCTTGGCCCCCACGCCCGGAAAACGGATGGGCACCAGCTGGTTGCTGAAGGTAGCCTTGCCGGTGGCGGCGTCAATCCCGGTGCACAGGAAGCCGTAGACCACCTGGCCGTCGTTGTTGGTCAGATAACCGTCCGCCTTGAAGTCGAAATTGCCCACCCGGGTCAGGTTCAGGGAGGTGAACATGTTCACGTCGTCGGCGCTTCCGTCGAAGCCGTCGGAGATGGTCTTGTCGCCCACCATGAAGAAGCCGTCGCCGTCAATCATCATGTCCGTGGCCTTGCCGGTCACGGCGTAGTTGCCCGTGCTCATGTCGATGTCCACCGAGCCCATGTTGGCGCCGTAGCCGATCTGGGAGGGGTTCTTGCCGCCCACGGTGTTGGTGCCGTCGGAGCCGCCGGACAAGGTGGTGTAGATGGAGGTGCGGAACACGGAGCGGCTGGCCTTGTAGCCGTAGGTGTTCACGTTAGCCACGTTGTTGCCGATGACGTTCAGGTTCTGCATATGGGTCCGCAGACCCGCGATTGCCGCATACATTGCACCAGTCATAGTAAGAAAATTAACTCCTTTCGGTGTGGCGCCGCCCGGCCAGCGTCAATCGGACGCGGGCCGAAGGCATCCGAAATTGGTCCTGCCTTCTGTCTATCATATTACAGGAACACGGCGCCGTCAATGTTTGTGAAAATATTTTGTTTCATTTCCTCTTGGGTGATGGCCGTAATGACCCTGGCATTGGGCACATTGATGATAAAAGCCTTCTCGGTGTCCATGGCCAGGATATTGGTGGCCCCTTTGGCCTGGGCCCGGATGACGCTGCCCGCCAGCTGGTCCATCAGATCGGGCGTCACCTCAATGCCCCGCTCCTGCGCCCGGGAGATGGCGTGCTTGGAAAACTCCACGCCCTGGGGCTGCTCCTGTCTGGCCAGCTCCTGCTGGAGCATGGCGCCGAAGCCCCCCGCCGGTCCGCGCTGCTGTACCCGGGCCTGCGGCGCTTCCCTGCGCTCTAGTCCTGATACACGCTGGATCATCTCATGTCACCTCATTTTTCCTCAGTCGGTGGGTGCGCCCTGCTCACCCTGGTATTCGGGATTGGTTCCGGCCTCGCCGGCGCCGTCCGTGGGGGGAGTGGGCTGGCCGCCCTCGGGCTTGTCGGCGCCCTCGCCCTCACCGGGGCCATCCACGCCGCCTTCGCCCTCGCCCTCGCCTTCACCGGGCTCTTCGCCCTCGCCGGGCTTTTCAATGGGCGGAAGCTGGCCGACCGCCATAATCTGGTTGAGGCCATAGGTCTCCACCTTACCATTGGCGTCCTTGCCGAAGATCACCTGCTGGCCGTTCATCACGCCGGTGCCGGTGACCAGGACTTCCCGCTCCTCCAGGCCCTTGTCGGTCACAATGCCGATGGTGACCACCTTGCCCACCAGGGAGCTGGCATAGCTCTGGACGCTGGTTTCAGTCATATTGGAGATAGCTGTAACCATCTGCATCTGGATCATCTGGTTCATCATCTCGCTGGTGTCCATGGTGTCGTCAATGGTCTGGTTTTGGAGCTGTACGATCATCAGCTGGAGGAAATCCTGCATATCCAGCTCGGTGTTGTTTTTGCGGCTGGTGCTGTTTTCGGGACGCAGTCCCGCGCCGGCGCCCATCAAGCCCGCAATATCCGCCATAGAATTGCTGCCCATAGCATTTGCTCCTTTCTGTGTTATTCTTCTCCGGGAACCAGTCCCAGCCGAAGCTGCTGCATGAAGTCCTGGGAGCTGGTATGCTCCTGATTCCGCCGGCGGCGCTCCTGGCCGTCCTGGGCGTGGCCGTTGTGGCCGTCGTAGCTCTGGTGCTGCTGGTTCTGGCCCTGCTGGCTCTCCGGCTGGCGCTGGACGTCCACCTGGACCTCCTGCCCGCGGCTGCTGAGCATCCCCTGCAAATCACCCGCGTGCCGCTCCAGCAGTCCGCGGGTCTCGGCGCTGTGGGCGCTCAAAGCCACCCGCAAAATACCGTCGGCGCTCTGGCTGATCTCCACGGTGACACTACCCAAATGCTCCGGCGTGAGCTGGATGCGCACCATTGACTCACCTTTCTGCAATGCCTGGGCCAGCTGGGTGTCGATCTGCCTGGCCACGTCCGGCTCCTGGGCCTGCTGGGCGTCATATGCCTCGCCCACCTTCACCGGGGCGGCCTCCACGTCGCGGAAGAGCTGCCTGGGGGCCTGCTGGGCGTCCAGAAGCTCCATCTGGGGATCGTCCTCCCCCTCCTGGGGCTGGACTTCCTCCGCCACCTGCTTGACTTCCTTGCCGAACTGCTCCGCCGTCACCTTTTCCAGCAGCTGGGCGGGGCCGTGCTCCACGGTGGGGTCGGTGGCCTCCAGCATGGCGTCCGCCTCGGGGTCGGACACATCGTACAGAGCGGGATCAACCACCTGCTTGCCGTACATCCTGGCCGCCTCGTTGGCCCCCATCAGGATCGGGATGTCCTCGCCGTTCGCGCCGGTACGTACCCCGATGCACACGATGGGTTCGCCCTCTTCCAGGTTTTGGGGCAGCCACTCCGCGGGGTACTGGGCCAGCTGCTCGGGGCTGACCGGGGCCAGGTACACCTGCATCCGCTTGGACGCCTCCACCGGGTCCTCCTCCTTCTGGCCGGGGGACTTTTCCGGCTTCCGGGTGGCAGGCTTTTCGGCCTTGGGCTGCTCAACCTCGCTGTCCGGCTGGCCGGACGCGGCCTTCTCGATGAGCTTCTGGAAGTCGTCATTTTTGGCGCCGGAAGCATCCTTGCCAATATCCGATATCAAACCCGTCGTGTCGTAGGTCGCTACGCAGGCCGCCAGCATGTTCAGCTTCTGGTAACCTAAACTGTCCATTTTGTTTTCCTCCTTTCTTCTAAAAGATATTTATTTCCAAACGGCGCAAGCCGTTCAGAACAAAATCATGCGCCGATGCCGGCGCGGGCCCGGGCGGAGCTGACAAACTCGTCGATGAGGTTTTCCTCCGCCTTCTGTACCGCCTTGTTATAGTCCTCCAGCTTGTGCTCCTTGAGCTTCTCAATGGAGGAGGTGTCGATTTTGGCGTCCACCACCTGCCGGCGCTTGGCCTCCTCCTCCTTGCGCAGCTCCTCCAGCCTGGCGGTCTCCCGTTCAATCTCCGTCTCCAACACCCGCAAGCCGTTCTGGTAGAACATGGCGTCGGCCACGGTAATCCCCTCCAGCTTGCGCCGACGGTACTCCTCGTTGCAGTCCCGGTAATCCCGCCAGACTGCCTCCAGCACATCCTCCTGCTCCCGGACCCGGGCCAGGATGGCTGCGTGCTCCCCCTTTAGGGAGTCCAGCACCTGCTGCTTGTAAGACAGCACCGAGTCTAAAGAGAATTTGAATTTCTTCATCTATCTGTGCACCTCGCGGCTTATTTGAGGAGCTTGCCCATCTCCTCCACACACTGCTCATAGGAAAAGGCTTCGTTGACATCCTGGGTCAGGAAGCCGTTCACCGCGTCGATCTTGGACATGGCGAAGTCCAGCTTGCGGTTGCTCCCCGGCTTATAGGCCCCAATGGCCACCAGGTCGGCGTTCTTCTCATACACGCTCATAATATCCCTTATGCGGGAGGCCAGCTGGCGGTGTTCCGGCGGGACGATCTCCACCATCAGGCGGGAGATGCTGGCGGACACGTCGATGGCGGGGTAGTGGTTGGAGTTTGCCAGCTGGCGGGAGAGGACGATGTGCCCGTCCAGAATGCCGCGCACCGTGTCCGCGATGGGTTCGTTGGTGTCGTCGCCCTCCACCAGCACCGTATATACCCCCGTGATGGAGCCCCGGCTGAAATTGCCGCTGCGCTCCAGCAGCTTGGGCATCTCGGCGTACATGGAGGGGGTGTAGCCCCGGGCCACCGGCGGCTCGCCGATGGCAAGGCCGATCTCCCGCTGGGCCATGGCGAAACGGGTGAGGGAGTCCATCATCAACAGCACGTCGTAGCCCTGGTCCCGGAAATATTCCGCGATGCCGGTGGCCACGCTGGGGCACTTCATGCGCAGCATGGCGGGCTGGTCGGAGGTGGCCACCACCAGGATGGAGCGCTTCATCCCCTCGGGGCCCAGGTCTTTCTCCACAAATTCCAAAACCTCGCGGCCCCGTTCGCCCACCAGGGCGATGACGTTGATATCGGCGGTGACGTTCTTGGCGATCATGCCCATCAGGGTGGATTTGCCCACGCCGGAACCGGCGAATATGCCGATACGCTGGCCCTTGCCGATGGTGATGAGCCCGTCGATGGCCTTCACGCCGAACTGGATACGCTCCCGGATAGGGGGGCGCTGGAGGGGATTTATGTAATTGCCGCCCACACAGTAGGGGGTGCCCCCCTCAAAGGGGCCCTTGCCGTCGATGGGCTGGCCCAGGGCGTTGATGATGCGCCCCCGGAGGAACTCGCCCACCTGCAAGGTGAGCTGCGCGCCGGTATTGCGCACGAAATTGCCCGCCGAGATGCCGCTCATATCGGAATAGGGCATAAGCAGGATGTGGTCGTTCTTGAAGCCCACCACCTCGGCGGTGACCTGCCCGCCCGAGTCGCCGTTGTAGATGCGGCAGATGTCGCCCACGGCGGCCCGGCCGCCGCTGGCCTCGATGGACATGCCCACAATATTCTCGATTTTCCCCGTCAGGCTGTAGGGCTCCGCGTTATAGACCTGACGGGTCATTTGTTGAAATACGGAAGGCATATCTTCACCCCACCGGCCTGTGCCTCACGGCCCCGTTCCCGGCCTGGGAGAAAGGGGGCCTTGCGATATATCAGTGAAACAGGTTCATCCCCGACGCGCTGTTGGCGGTGTCCATGAGGATGGTCCGCAGGTTGTTGAGCTGGGTGGCCGCGCTGGCGTCCACGATCTCGTCCGGCATTTCGATGATACAGGTGCCCGACTCGTCGTCGGACATGGGGATGAGCCGCACCCGGTCCGACAGGGCGCTGAGCGCGGCGGACAAGGAAGCGGGGATCTGGGTGAGCCGCTTGGCGTCGCACTCGGATATGTATATGTGCACCCATTCCTTTTTCTTCCGCTTGTCGATGGCGGTCTGGATCATCCGGCTGATGACGTCGCCGCTGCTCTTCAGGCTGACGCACACCACCTTCTCCGCCACCGCCAGGGCCAGGTCCCGCAGGTCGTCCACGCTCTGGTCCATCTGCCGGTCCAGGGCCACCCCCGCCTGCTCCATAAAGCGGTGGACCTCCTCCTCCAGCCGCCGGGCCTGCTCCTCCCGGAGCTGCCTAGACTCCTGGGACGCCTCGGCCATCCCCTGGACATAGCCCTCCTGGCGTCCGTCCTCCCGGGCCTTGGCAAAAACCTCCTCCGCCTCGCGCCGGGCGTCCTCCCGGGCCCTGGCCATCAGCTCCTCGGCCTCGCGCCGGGCGTCGGCCAGGATCACCTCGGCCTGGAGCTGGGCGAAGCTCACCGGGTTCTCTTCCGGCTCCGGCTCCGCTGCAACCTCCGGCTCCGGGTCGGCCACCCTCACATCCAGTCCCCCCGCCTCCTCCGGCGGGCTGTCCTCCGGGGCGGGCGGCGCCTCCTCGGGCTCCGGCTCCACCACCAGCTCCGCCGCGTCGGGGAACTGGTAGGGCTCGGCCTTCGCCCTGGAAAAGGCTTTGAATATATTAGGCAATGATATCGTCCTTTCCGCCCTTCGCTATGATGATCTCGTTTTTCTCCTCCAGGTCGCGGATGATATCCACAATGCGCTGCTGGGCGTCCTCCACGTCCTTCAGCTTGACGTTGGTTGTAATCTCCAGGTCGTCCCGGATGTTCTGGGCCATACGGGTGGACATGTTGCTGAGCAGCTTCTTGGAGACCTCCTCGTTCGCGGTCTTGAGGGCCAGCACCAGATCCCGCGGGTCGCAGTCCCGGACAAAGCGCTGGACGGAGCGGTCGTCCATGGTGATAATATCCTCGAACACGAACATCCGCTTGCGGATCTCGTCGGCCAGCTCCTGGTCATAGGCGGACAGGCCGTCGAAGATGTTTTTCTCGCTGGCGCGGTCGATGTTGTTCATCACGTCGGCCACGTAGTCGATGCCGCCCACCTTGACGTTGGCGTTGGTGACGATGTTGGAGAACTTCTTGCGCATTTCCGCCTCGATGATCTTGACGGCCACGGGGGACACGCTCTCGATCTTGGCCATGCTCTCCACCACCTGGATCTGGCGTTTCTCGTCCAGCTGGGAGATGACGCCGGCGGCCTTGTCCGGCTCCACATAGGACAGCACCAGCGCGATGGTCTGGGGCCGCTCGTTTTGCAGCGCGGAGTACAGCGACTTGTCGTCCGCCTTCTCCATGAAGGAGAAGTTGCGGTTTTGCAGGGATTTTGTGACCTTGCCCAGCAGCTCGTCCGCCGTCTGGGGCCCGTATGCCTTTTCCAGCACCGTGCGGGCGTACTCCAGGCCGCCCTCGGTCACCGCCCGGTTGGTGCGGCACAGCTGGTAGAACTCATATAAAATTTCCTCGGTCTGCTCCGACCCCAGGAAGCCCATTTTCGCGACCTCCAGGGTGAGCTGCTCCACGTCATCCGGCTCCATATGCTTGTAGAGGGCGGACGCCCGCTCCACGCCCAGGGCGATGATGACGGTGGCGGCCCGCTGCGCGCCGGTGAGGGGGACCTCGTTGGCAATCTTCTTCCGGCCCGCGGGGGCCTTGGGCTCCGCGGGTGCGGCGGTCTTCTGTTCCGCCACGGCGGCGTCAGCCATTGTCTCCATCCTCCTTCAGCCAGCTCTTGATCAGCAGCGCCGCGACCTCCATATTCTCGTCCACATAGTCCCGGATGCTCTGGCGCAGCTCCATGCTCCGTTCCGTATGCAGGTCCATCACGTCGGCCCCCACAGGCTCGCCGTTCTCGTCCACCTGCACGCCGTCCTCCGTCTGCTGGGGCATTGCCACCGCCAGCAGCTCCTCCACGGCCCGCTGCTCCGCCTCCTGCTTCTTGCGCTTCTTGCTGCGCAGCAGCAGGATGATGGTCAGCACGATGGCGAACACCAGCAGGCCGGCGCCCGCGGCGATGACCACCCACAGCGGGATGCCCAGGGCCTCCCAGCCGGAGGGCTCGGGCTCGGGTACAGGCCTCTCGTAGTACTCCTCGTGGAGGACGGAAATGTACCGGGACAGGTACTCCGCCTCGGTCATGCCATCCTCCATCTCCAGAGGCGCCACGATACCGCAGGCCTTGGCCACCGTATCTCGTATTCCATCCACGTTGGCGTTGGGGGCGGTGCGGGCGTTGACGCTCACCGCCACGCTCACGTTCTTGATGGTGCCCGCGGTGATCACCATCTGGGTCTGGGTCTTGGAATTGTCGTACTCGGTCTCATGCCGCTCCTCCAGGATGCCCTGGAGCTCCGCCGCCGCATCCCCCGGCTCCACATAGGTGGGCAGCTCGGCATTGGACGGGGTGCCCACCACGCCGCCCACGGCGGCCTCGTCGGGCGTGAGGAACTGATAGAAATACACCTGCTTGCCGACAATGCCCCTGCCGTTGGTGTCGCCCTCCTCGGCGAACTTGGGCAGGGTGACCTTGTAGTCGTTGATGGTCTTGTCGCCCAGCTCCACCTCCACGTTGACCCCGGCGGTGATGTTTTCCTTCCCGTAGATGGGGGCCAGGAGCTCAACGATGGAGTCCTCCATCTGTTTCTTGATCTGCCGCTCCAGCTGGAGCTTCAACGCCGAGCTGGCCGCCGCGCTGGTGCCCGTGCCGCCCATGCCGGAGTAGTCGTTGCCCTCGGTGTCCTCAATACTGACGGCCTCCACCTTCAGTTCCGCCACGCTGTATGCCACATAGTTGCGGATGGCGTTGGCCTGTCCGTCGGTGAGGGTCTTACCGCTCTGCATGGTGAGCATCACGGCGGCGGACGCCTCCACCACGTTGCCGCTGTCCAGCACATACCCCCGGTCTTCACCCATATTGATGTTGACCGTGGCGGCGCGCACACCGGGGAACTGGCAGATGGTCCGCTCCATCCTGCTTTGCAGGTCGGTCACCTTCGCCTGCTTCCGATCCGCCTGGGTGGACAGGGCGCTGACCTGTTCAAAGTAGCCTGTGGGGGCGGCGTTGGCCTGGGAGTACTGCTCCACCAGCAGCCGGGCTTTCAGGCTGGACACCTGCCCCTCCGGCACAAGTATTGTGCTTCCTGAACCCTCCACCCGGTAGTTGGTGATTCCCTGGCCCTGGAGCCATGTGAGCACCGCCCCGGCCTCCTCACTGGTCGCGCCCGCGATCAGGGGGGCGTAGGGCCTGGTATTCAGGAAAATGACGATGCCGATGGCCAAGGCGGCCACCGTGACACCGATAATAATCCATATTTTTTTGGATATCTTCCCCAGGGCTGTCTTTGCCTTTTCAAAATAGCCCTGCAGCTTTTCCTTGTTCAAGCCCTATCAACTCCGCTCTCCGCGTTCTTTCCCTTGCAGGTTTTAGACGCTCATGTTTTTCAGTTCGTTATAAGCGTCCAGCGCCTTGTTGCGCATCTGGATCAGCAGATCCACCGCGATCTCGTTTTTATAGGCGGCAATGCCCAGCTGCACAGGGTTCTCCAACTGGCCGGTGGCCAGCAAATACTGGGCCTGGGTGAACTCGGCGTCGGTATCCTTCACGTTCTGGATGAGCCCGGTAAACAGCGACCCAAAGGCGCTGTCCTTCACCTGGCCCAATTCGGTGGCCTTCTCCTCCTGCCCGGGCCGGACGGGGGGGGTAATTGCCTGGATGGTATTGGTAATGCCCGTAATGCCCGCGGGGGGGGCAATGTTTGGGATGCCGTCAATCATGGCGCTCATGGCAGTTCCTCTCCTTTATACAATAATGGAAGCCGCGCCCTTACCGGCCGACCTCCAGCCCGCTGGAAATCACAGATTTCAGCGTGTTGAACGCGGTGACGTCGGAGGCGAAGGCCCGGGTGGCCGCCATAGCGTCCGCCATTTCCTTCACCATGTCCACGTTGGGGAGTTCCAGGTATCCGTCCTCATCCGCATCGGGATGGGTGGGATCATAGACGATTTTCATGGGGGACTCATCCTCCACAATCTCGGTCACCCGCACGCCGCCGGCGGTGGGGCTGACATCCTTGTTGGACACCGCGCCGCTCATGGCGCGGGCCATGGCGTCCCGGAAGGTATCCCGACCGCTCACCGCCTCGAATACCACCATCTTCCGGCGGTAGGCGCCCTCGCCGTTCTCCACCCGCGTGGTCTGGGAGTTGGTCACGTTCTCCGCCACAATATCCAGCCGCAGCTGCTGAGCGGTGAGGCCGGAACCAATGATGTTGATAGAATTCATGAAGCCCATAGTTATATACCCCCTATGTATTGTCCTATCCGCCTGCGGCGTCCCGCGGCCCAGGCGTTTGTCACTGACCCTTGACGGCCATGCGCAAAATGGCGTAGTGCTTGTTGATGGCCTGGTAGACGTACTGCTGCTGGTATGCGTTGCGGATCAGCTCCACCATCTGCTCGGTGGTGTTCACTCCGTTGTCGTCCATGCGTGTCTGCTCCTGGGCCTCGAACACGGTGACCTCCGGGTCCTCCAGGATGTCCCGCACCGACTCCTCCGCCTCCCCGGGACTGGCGGCGGCCCGTTCCAGCCTGCTTCGGATGCTCTCCTCAAAGGTGACAACCTTGGCCTTATAGTTGGGCGTCTCCGCATTGGCAATATTATCCAGGATCGCGGCCTGCTTTGTCCACAGGAAGCCTACAGATTTTTCTAGCAGCAAAGCGGAATTGCTCGTCAAAATATCCATACCTGAACCCTCCATCGTGCGTGGCCACAGCCTGCCCACGGCACACATCATGAATACTATGAAACAGCGTTTCGGAACATGCGAAAAAACGGGGGCCACCCAGCCCGGTCAATCTCCGCCCACCCGCGGTTCCCGCTCTAACGCCCACAAGATCAATATGGGAACCAATACAGACAGCCCCTTCCACTGCAATGGACGCTTTTATACACCACAGCATAGCGGCAGTTAATTATAGCATGGCACGAAAAAAAACGCAACACATTTTTACCTCTCCATCCATGGAAACCTACTGTCAAAACGTTAGTAAAATTTTTTATTTTTCCCTATTTCTCCACATTTTGTAAATTAATTCCATATGCTTAGAACCCCCTCTACAACATATGGTATATATGCCTTCCCCTCCACAACCTATGCCCCTAGCGCTGCGGCGCTGCCCGCGAAAATAAAAAGCCCGGCCTCCTTGCGATAAGGAAGCCGGGCCTTTTTAATTGCCATGTGCGCCGACTTAAAGCACCACGCCGTCCTTGAAAATGGAAATCTCCCGGAAGCCCTGCTCCTCGGCGCGGGTGCGCTTCCCGCCGGCCACCTCCAGCACGAAGTCCAGCAGGCGGTCCCCGGCAGCATCCAGGCTCTCCCCCTGGGCCACGGTTCCGGCGTTAAAGTCGATCCAGTTCCCCTTTTTCTCAAACAGGGGGGTGTTGGTGGAAATCTTCACCGTGGGGGCGGGGGCCCCGAAGGGCGTCCCTCGGCCTGTGGTGAACAGGATCAGGTGAGCCCCCGCCGCCGTCAGGGCGGTGGCGGACACCAGGTCGTTGCCTGGGCCGGACAGCAGGTTGAGGCCCTTTTTTGTCACTGCCCCACCGTAGTCCAGCACGTCCACAATCTGGGCGCTGCCCCCCTTCTGTACGCAGCCGCAGGATTTGTCCTCCAGCGTGGTGATGCCCCCGGCCTTGTTGCCGGGGCTGGGGTTCTCGTACACCACCTGGTTGTGGGAGGTGAAGTAGCCCTTGAAGTCCTCAATCATCTTCACCGCCTTGCGGAACACCGCTTCGTCCCGGCACCGCTCGAAGAGGATGGACTCCGCGCCGAACATCTCGGGCACCTCGGTGAGCACCGTAGAGCCCCCCAGGGCGATAAGCCGGTCGGAGAACCGGCCTACGGTGGGGTTGGCGGTGATGCCGGACAGGCCGTCCGACCCGCCGCACTTCATGCCCACCACCAGCTCTGACGCGGGAATGTCCTCCCTTCGGAAACCGCCGGCATAATCCGCCAGCTGGGCCAGCAGATCGGAGCCCGCTTTGATCTCGTCGGGGACCTCCTGGCAGACCAGGAACTTCACCCGCTTTTCGTCATAGGGCCCCAGCTCCGCCTTAAACTGCTCCTGGGTCAGATTCTCGCACCCCAACCCCAGCACCAGCACGCCCCCGGCGTTGGGATGGCGGGCCAGCGCGGCCAGCAGCCTGCGGGTCTGGGCGTGGTCGTCCCCCATCTGGCTGCATCCGAAGGGATGGGGGAAGGTGTAAAGCCCTTCCACCGTACCCTTGACCAAATGCTGGTTCTCCCTCGCCAGCCGCTGGGCAATGGAATTGACGCAACCCACGGTGGGGATAATCCACAGCTCGTTGCGGATGGCCGCCCGGCCATCCAGCCGCCGGTAGCCCCGGAAGGTGCGGGGCTTTACACTGGACAGCTCATAGGTTTTGTGGTCATAGCGGTATTCCCCACCCTCGGACAGCCCCGTGCGCACATTGTGGACGTGGACCCAGGCCCCGGGGGCGATATCCGCCTTAGCCGTGCCAATGGCGCAGCCGTACTTCATGACCGCTTCCCCGGCGGAGATGGGGGTCAGGGCAATTTTATGGCCCCGCTGGATATCCTCGGCAGCGGCAAACTCCAGTCCGTCCACGGACAGTCCCTCGCCCTGGGCCACGTCCTCTAGGGCCACCGCCACGTTATCCCGGGGGTGAAGGCGGATGACTTTCATCTCCGTTCCCCCTCACAGGCAGGCGGCAAAGGCCGCCTTGGCCCCCTGCTCCCGGATGAGCTTCAGCCCCGAGACCGCCGCTGCCTCAAAGCCGTCCACCTCCGTCAGGTCCCGACCCCACATCCGCTCATTGGTCATCACGGCATGAACCAGCTCCTCCGGGCTGTCACCCCGGTGCTCATAATAGAACTCCAGCACCCAGCGGTCATCGGAGCAGACGTACTCGTTCCCCTTGGGGCGGCGGCACACCAGCCCCTTGTCGTCCAGCCTCTGGACATCGCCGGAGAAGAAGGCGATGTAGGCGGCGAAGCTCATGGTAAGGCAGGGGGGCAGCTCCCCCTTGGCCTCCATATACTCTAAGAAGGAGGGCATGTTCCGCGACCGCCACTTGGAGGTGGAGTTCAGGGAGATGGACATCAGCTCGTGATCCACAAAGGGGTTGTTGAATCGGTCCTGGACGGCGCCGGCGAAGTCCTCCAGATCCTTTTTATCCAGGGGAAGGGTGGGGATGACCTCCTCATAGAGCATTTTGTTCATAAAGTCCCGCAGCGTATCGTCCTGCATACAGTCCCGCACAATGTCGAAGCCCGCCAGGTAGGCCCCCAGCACAAAGCCGGTGTGGGCGCCGTTCAGGATGCGCACCTTGCGCTTTTTATAGGGGGTCACATCGGGCACCACCGGGCAGTTGAGCCCCGCCTTTTTGAAGGGGAGCTTTTCCTCCAGCCACGCCGGCCCCTCGATATTCCACACGCCAAAGATCTCGCCCACGTCGATGAGCTGGTCGCGGTAGCCGTTGGCCTCCTCCATTTTGGCCGCCTCGGCGGGGTCCTTCACCCGGCCGGGGACAATACGGTCCACCAGGGTGGAGCAGAAGGTGCAGTCCTCGTTGACGTACTTTTTGAAGCCGTCCCCCAGCCCCCACTGGTCCACATACTGGTTGACGCACTTGAGCAGCTCCATTCCGTTGTTGTCAATGAGCTCGCAGGACAGGATGACCAGCCCCGGCTTGCCAGCCTGCCAGCGCTTATATAGTACCTGGGTGAGCTTGCCGGGGAAGGAGGAGGCGGGCACGTCGTCCAATTGGCAGGCGCTCTCGTAGACGATGCCCGCCTCGGTGGTGTTGGACACCACGTACTCCAGGCTGTCCGAGACAGCCACCTCCATCATGGCGTCGAAGTCCGCCTTCTCGTAGGGGTTGAGGCAGCGGGACACGGAAGAAATGACCCGCTTTTTGTCCACCCGCCCGCCGTTCTCCCTGCCCCGGAGGTAGAGGGTGTACAGCCCCTGCTGGTCGTTGATGAGCCCCGACAGGCCGGGGGCAATGGGCTGCACCAGCACGCACTTGCCGTTCCACCCCGCCTTCTCGTTGGACACATCGAACCAGTAATTCACAAAGGCCCGCAGAAAGTTCCCCTCGCCGAACTGGAGCACCTTTTCCGGCGCGTCCTTCAGCAAATATCCCTGATAGCCCAGCTTCTCCAGGGTCTCGTAGCTCAGTTTTTCCATACTTGCTCTCCCTTTCGGTCAATTCGTTTTATTTTCCCGTGCGTCCATCCGCTTTACGCTGAGTACGCTGAGCACGATGCTCAGCAGCAGCAGCGCGGTGAGCACGGCCACCAGGCCCATACCCGCCTGGATGCCCGCCCGCTCGGCCACCTGGCCCACCAGGAAGGGGGTGATGATGCCCCCCACGCTGCCGGTGAAGATCATGATGCTGCACCCCAGGTCGTTGCCCCGGATGCAGTCGCTGCCGAAGGCGAAGGCAGTGGGGTAGATGGTAGCCATAAACAGGCCCACCCCCACCAGGCCCAGGATGATGGGCGCCGGAGTGCGGCTGAAGAACATCACCAGGAAGCAGGCAAAGAAGCCCGCCCCGTCCAGCAGCAGCAGCTTATTCCGGGATACCTTGCCGGTGATGGCCGCGCCGATCATCCGCCCGATGAAGATGACCAGCCACAAAAGGCTGTTCATCAGCTGGGACCAGCTGGCGTCCAGGATGCCCATGTCCTGGAAGTAGGTCACCAGCCAGCCCACAATGGCGTACTCCGCCGAGATGTAGAACAGCAGCATGGCGCTGCCCAGCCAGAACTGCTTCACCTTGAGGAAGCTGCGATCCGCGGAACGCACCCCCTTCCGGGGGGGCTCGGCGGGCAGGGGCATTCTGGCGTATACGATAAGCTGGCTCAGACACACCAGGCACAAAAGCCCCGCCATCAGCCGCCAGCCGAAGCCGGGCCACCGCCCCGCGCAGAATACCAGCAGCAGCGGCGAGAGCAGCGCCCCCACCGCGAAGCAGCCGTGGAGCAGGTTATACCCCCGGGTGGCCTTGTCACCGGGGAGGGTGGAGATCATGGTGTTGGCGAAGTTGGAATTTCCCCCCCGGGCCACCCCCGTCATCAGGAAGGCGGCCACCAGCAGCGGCGCGGCCCCCAGCCCGGCGGCAAAGATGAGGTAGGCCACCATCATCCACACCGCCGTGGCCAGCACCGCCCGCCGCCGCCCCAGCCACAGGGGCAGGAACCCCGCCAGCAGCACCGAGATCAGGTTCCCCACCGACTGGCAGCTGAGCAGCACGCCCGACAGGTCGTAGCTGAAGCCGTAGGTCTCCCGCAGGAAGGGGATGAAGGACCCCAGGGGCTGGGACGCCGCCCCGCTGACAAAAAAGCTGAACAGGACGCAGCACAGCAGCTGGTCCTGCCGCCGCTCCGCCTGGGTCTTTGCCGCCGCCGCGCTCACAGGGCGAAGTACCGGGCGGCGTTGTTGTAGCAGATGCCCTCCACGATCTTCTTCAGGGGCGCCTCACAGTTGGGGTACTCGCCGTTTTCCACCCACTCGCCGATGAGATTGCACAGAATGCGGCGGAAGTAGTCGTGCCGGGCATAGGAGAGGAAGGAACGGGAGTCGGTGAGCATGCCCACGAAATTGCCCAGCAGCCCCAGGTTGGCCAGCGACTTCATCTGGGCCTCCATTCCGGACCTGGTGTCGTTAAACCACCAGGCGGAGCCGTGCTGGAGCTTGCCGGGCAGTTCGTCGGACTGGAAGCAGCCCAGGATGGTGCCCAGCTGCTCGTTGTCGGCGGGGTTCAGGGAGTAGAGGATGGTCTTGGGGCAGCGGCCCTCGGCGTCCAGGGCGGAGAGCAGCCGGGCCGCCGCCTCGCCGCAGGTGTTCTGGGAGATGGCGTCGAACCCGGTGTCCGGGCCCATCTTGGCGTACATCCGCTCGTTCATGTTGCGCATGCAGGAGTAGTGCAGCTGCATGGCGATGTTCAGCCTGTGGTACTCCCGGCCCAGGTGGAGCAGGATGGCGGTCTGGTAACGCTCGGCGTCCTTGGTGCTCAGCTCCTCGCCCGCCATGGCCTTTTGGAACGCCTCGTTGGCCTTCTTGGGGGACGCGGGCCGGAAGGGGACATAGTCCAGGCCGTGGTCGCTGGCCCGGCATCCCAGCTTGTGGAAGAACTCCAGGCGCTGGGTCAGGGCAGCGCACACGTCCTCCACGCTGTCCAGGCTGTCCTTGCCCACGCTGGCGGCCAGCTTGCCAATGTACTCCGCAAAGCCGGGCTTGCTGATATTGATGGCCTTGTCCGGGCGGAAGGAGGGACACACCTTCACACTGATGGTTGGGTCGGCAGCGATCTTCTCATGCCACTCCAGGGAATCAACGGGGTCGTCGGTGGTGCCCACCATGGCCACGTTGGCCTTCTTGATGATGCCGCGGACGGTGAGATCCGGGTCGTGGCGCAGCTTTTCGTTGCAGAAGTCCCAGCACTCCCGGGCAGTCTCCGGGGTGAGGGGCTTGTCATAGCCGAAGAACTGCCGCAGTTCCAGGTTGCACCAGTGGTACATGGGGTTGCCGATGGCCATCTCCAGGGTCTCGGCGAACTTCACGAACCGCTCAAAGCCGGGCTTGGAGCCGGTGACATACTCCTCGCCCACGCCGTTGGAACGCATAAGGCGCCACTTGTAATGGTCTCCGAAGTAGGTGCCGTCCGGGTTCTCCCCACCCAACCACACCTGGGCCAGGTCGTCGAACCGGCGGTCCTCATAGATCTCCCTGGGGGAGATATGGCAGTGGTAGTCCACCAGGGGCATGTGTTCCGCGTAGTCGTGGAACAGGCGCCGGGCGGTCTCGGTGCCCAGCAGGAAATCCTTGTCCATAAATTCCTTCATGACGTTTCCTCCCAATAAAGAATACGGCGGCCGTCCGCCCTGTCAGGAACGGACGGCCTCCCTTTGTGGTTAGCGCTTGATATTTTCGGTATGTATTACGCGTGCGCCCATAAGCCCGGGCGCGTCAAACAATAAATCCGGGCGCGGTTTCTTTGGAATGCTGTTTTGAGAAAACAGTAGGTAAAAGTATCAACGCAATCAGCAAATTTAATGGGAAAAGGAGGCCCAAAACAGACTGAAAGCAACCTATCATCCCCCGACTTATCTGGAATGGGAAACCTGACAGGGAGTGTAGCATGTCGGAGAGTGCGCTGCCGCAAACTCCATGCGGTGAGCAAGGCACAATAGGATGAAAAGCTGTATATGAGGATGAAAGCTAAACTGCCTAAATGATAGTCACGAGCAAGATATAACATCGTCTCCGGCGTAAAGGAGTTTCAGCCGCCGGTGCTCCGGCAACAAACTTGAGTGTAGGGGCGTTGTGAGATACTCGGAGCAGGCAGCCGTGGGAGAAACGGCGTAAAGTGGCGAAAAATCCCATCCGACAATACGGCAACTCATGTTCCATTGAAACTAAATGGGGATTGCCTAAAGCGGAAAGCCAGCAATGGCTATGGGCGCTATGAGAAAAGCGGCACTGAATATCCGCCAAGGTAACACAGTCTCAATAGTAGTCCGAGAGCGGGAAAGCCGTCCACATGGCGAAGTGAGACAGTCTACTGCTCAATATAATCTGCGGAAAGGTGTGAGAGACACTATGCGAAGTCCAGAAGTTATATTGAAAAACTTAGGTGACAAAGCAAAGGACAGCAGCTACCAATTCAAACGGCTATACCGTAATCTCTACAATCCCGAGATGTACCTGCTGGCTTATCAGAAAATCGCCTCCTCGGAGGGAAGCATGACAGCGGGAACGGACGGGAATACGCTGGACGGCATGAGTATGGCAAGGGTCAACCGAATCATCGCATCATTGAAAGACCACAGCTATCAGCCACAGCCAGCCAAGCGAAAATATATCGCAAAGAAAAATAGCGGAAAAAAACGACCACTGGGTATTCCATCTACAGATGACAAACTGGTGCAGGAAGTAGTCAGGGTCATGCTGGAGGCCATTTACGAGCCTGGATTTTCGGTTCATTCCCATGGGTTCCGGCCCAATCGAAGCTGCCATACGTGTTTGACCGAAGTAAAGCGGACATTCACAGGTGTGAAATGGTTCGTAGAGGGCGACATCAAGGGCTGCTTTGACAACATTGACCACCATATTCTCATCAGTATTGTCAGACGGCGTATTACCGACGAGAGCTTCATCG
>CAJUQD010000002.1:0-94508 GCA_910588105.1 uncultured Oscillospiraceae bacterium
AAACTACATTTTTTCCTCGGCGTTTTCTTTCATTTTATCACTGGCGCTGACACCCAGGAATTGCGCTTTTCATGTGCGTTCCCGGGGCGTTTTTTGCTGTAACGCCATGTTGACCTCCTTCTGTGCGCTGCCCATGAAACAGGCCAGGGCCCCGTCTGAGTGGCCCTGGCCTGCTGCTGTGGCTGTCTTACTTGTTCTCGGCAGCCTCCGCGTCCTGGGCCTGTCGCTCGGCCTCGTTCAGTGCCTCCTCGATGAGTCCCAGCACGAACTCCCGCTGGGTGAGCTTGTGGCCGGTGCGGGCGGTTTCCCGCTCCAGGTGGGCTTTGATGCGCAGGAAAAATTCCTCATCGATTTGGAAGGCTAAGGTTCTGGTTTTGCCGTTCGTCATGGTCTCATTTCCTCCATTTTCTTTCATTTTGAAGTATTCGGTGATCAGGGCGGTGATGTACTGGGCGGTGGTGAGCCCCGCCCGCTCTCGGGCTTCACAGATTTTCTGGTGCAGGTCCAGGCTGATTTGAGCACATAAGTTCTTTGTCTGTGCCATAGTGTTGTTCTCCTTTCGCCTGATTGTGAAGCAAGTATAGCTGAAAGTTGATGATAAAGCTATCACCACAACCACCAAGGAATGGCAAACAGACCAAGCATAAGCACCAAATGGAACAGATTACCGGGGAAACGCAAAACCGCCCGCAGCCTGTCGGTGCTCCAACAGACTGCGGGCGGTTTGAGTGCGGGGGAGTTCGAGTTCCACGCATAATTTTTCGACACGAAAAGCCTTTAATTGCCATGACTTAGGGCCAGATTTGCATCTCGGAAGCGTTATTTTGAAATCACGTCTCCTGTTTTTGGAAACCTGCTTATTTTCTTCTCGTTTTTTGAGAAAGCATTGTATTAAGGCGCAAAAAATCCGCAAAAAAAGTGCGGATTTTTTGCGTGCATCTCTTTTGTCAACACATTTTGTCACTGGTTTTATAGCCTGGGGCTATGCGTAATTCGGCAATATTGGGCCGCTAAGGAGCGCAGGCCGTGCCATCCAGCGGATGAAGCGGGAGGTAGCGGATACTATTGGGCGCGTGATCGACCAGGCGATGTGAGCGAACCGGAAACAGAAGAGGGCCGGAGAAAGCGGGATGCCCCGCCTTCTCCGGCTCCTGCTGTCATGGGTCAGATATCCGCGAACGGATAACATACCGGGTGTTTTTAAATTCTTCTGGCGCTGAAATAGCCTTGATTCATCGCCTGGTATATCTGGCCGACCTTGCTGCAGTCACCGACCACATAGCTTTCCGGGACAAGGGCGCACAGCTCATCCACCAGTGCGGCCGGCACCCGGAATCCAACGGCGCAGACAACGCTCTCGGCAGGGATCTTCCGTTCCTGTCCATGCAGCTTCACCACTACACCGTCATCCTCGATTGCGCAAACCGAGGCATTGGTGTAGATTTCCGCCGCGGCTTCCACCTGGGGCATCAGACCGCCCCGGTAGAAGGAATTCACGTCCGCGGCCACAGCACTTCTCATTTCAATGATGGCAGCTTGCTTGCCCTTATCCTTCAGCGAGACCGCCAATTCGCAGCCGACCAGTCCGCCGCCGATGATGACTACCTTTTCGCCCAGCGCCTGTGGATTCAGCTCCGCCTCAACAGCCATCCTGACAAAAGGCTTATCCAAGCCGGGAATGGGAGGCCGGGCGGCATTGGCGCCCAGTGCCACGACCATGGCGTCCGGATCCATGTTGCGGACAAACCCGGCATCCACCGGGGTGTTCAGCATCACCTTTACAGAGGATGCCGCCACACGACGGCGCATGACCTCCAGGAACTGCCTCAGATCACCCTTAAAATGAGCGGCAGAGGCAGGGATCATGTTTCCGCCTAGCATACTGGACTTCTCTGCCAGTGTAACATCATGACCACGGGCCGCGGCGGTCAATGCCGCCTCCATGCCGGCAGGGCCGCCGCCCACGACCAGCACCTTTTTCACGGCCGCAGCAGGGGGGATATCCTCAGATACACGAAGCTGTTCCCCCATCCTGGGATTAACTGTACACTTGACGGTCTCGCTCCTGCCCGTTTCAGCAAAACACTCAAAACATCTGAGACAGGGGGTAATATCCGCGCCCTGACCCATGGCGGCCTTTCTGGGCAGGTAAGGGTCTGCCAGCAATGCACGTCCCAGCTCCACACAGTCGGCCTCGCCGTCTGCGATGATCTGATCCATTTGCGCGGGATCATTCAGGGCGCCGACACAGGCCACAGGGGTTTTGACCACCCGGCGAATTGCCTTGGCGAACTGGACGTTCACGCCATGCGGATAGAAGAAAGAAGGATGTGTACGGCAGAAAAGGGCTGGATCTTCATGATCACCGCAGGAGACATTGATCAGGTCTACCTTGCCGTCCACCAGCTTTGCCACTTCCAGGCACTCCCGGGCACTCAGCCCGTTCTCGCTCAGGTCGTTGCCGGACACCCGGATTTCAATGGGGAATCCGGGGCCGACAGCTTCACGGACGGCTTCAATGGATCTCAACAGAAATCTGGCCCTGTTTTCCAAAGACCCGCCGAATTCGTCGATCCTTCTGTTCTGTTTTGGGGAAAGGAACTGGGAAAACAGCCAGCCATGGGCAGCGTGAATCTGAACCATGTCAAATCCACAGTCCTTGCAGAGCTTTGCGGCCTTACCGTAGGAATCTACGATTTCAAGGATCAATTCACGGGGCATTTCCAGAACTTCGCCGACAGATGTCATTTCAGCGCTGGGTCCATAAGCAACGGCACAGCGATCCTGATCGCCGCCGACGCTGGTCAGTCCGCCATACTTACCGCCGTGCGAAAGCTGAATGTTTGCATAGGCACCGCCGTTATGAATTGCACGGGCAGCCTCTGCCAGGCCCTGCTTTACGCCGAAAGCATCCAACTGAAGCTGCTTATTATGGGATTTTCCCGTAGCAGAATGGACAATGCCCTCGCCATAAGTAACCACCGCCGCACCGCCCCTGGCCTTTTCCTCCAGGTAGGAAATCATTGCCGGGGTAAAATGGCCCTCCACGCTGATCATACTGGGGCTGGTAGGGGCGGCAATGATCCTGTTCTTCAACCGGAGCGCACCGATCCGCATCGGCGCGAACAGGTGGGGGTACTGCTTCATTCCGAACCAAGCATTTTGCTTTTCCATGGCATGATCCCCTACAGTTTCCACAGGTGGGTACGGGGGGCGTCCTCCAGGTATGCCAGCACGTCTTCCGCTATAATGCTACCGGACCAGTTGTCAACATCGGTGGTCAGTCCGGCCATATGGGGAGTCAACAGCACATTACGCATTTTCAGCAGGGGGTGATTTGCGGGGATGGGCTCCTGCCAGAACACGTCGATGGCAGCCCCCTTGATCGTCTTGCTTTCCAGCGCTTCCACCAGGGATCGCTGGTCCACCACGGCCGCACGGGCAGTATTGATAAAATACGCGGTGCGTTTCATCTGGTCGAACCAAGTCTTGTTTACGATGCCCTCGGTCGCAGGGATGACCGGCAGATGGATGCTGACGATATCGGAACCGGACAGCATCTCCTCCAGGGCGGCGGGCTTCACGCCCTGCTCACGCATCTGCTCTGCAGGACAGTAAGGATCATAGGCCAGGACATTCATACCGAATGCCAGGGCACGCTTTGCCACCTGCCTGCCGATGGCACCGTAGCCGGCGATACCCAGGGTCTTACCGTATAGCTCAAAGCCAATACCATAGTCGGTGAAAGGGTGATTTGCATCCAGAGGGCCCCAGATCACATTCCGAACCTTTGGAACCTGGTAGATATCGTCTACACTCCCGCCCAGGTGTTCACCGCAGCGCAGGCCGGCGAAGCTGGCGCCAATGCCGCGGGTAACAGCGATCATCAGGCCGAAGCAGTACTCCGCCACAGCCACAGCGTTTCTGCCAGGCGTGTAGGACAGCGGAAGGCCCGCTTCTTTCAACGCCTCAAAATCCACAGTAACAGGGGTGCCCTTTGCAACCCCAATAAACTTCATGCCGCTTTCCGCCCAGGCACGTATGGTGCCGGCGCCGGCGACTTCGTCGCCCAGGACGACCAGCTCGGCGCCCATGCACTCCTCACGGAGTTCCTCTTCTTGTACATTTCCTTTGCCATGCTTCAGCTCACCGCAAACGATGACATCACAGTAAGTCTTGATTCTCTCCATCTCCTTGGCAGGGATAGACGTACACAGAGCCATTTTTTTCTTTTCCATGTTAGATTTCCTCCTGACGATCATTCTCTTTTATGCGAATCGCGGCAGCAATCAGTGCAGTTGCAAAGCCGCCAATCGCTACGATTTCAAAAACCTCCCGTGTGCCGGCATTTTCAAAAAACACGGATGCAGCAGCATTCAGCACTACAGGGGAAACAAACTGTCCAATATTCAGCCCCAACGTCAAAAAAGCAGAAGCCAGCGCCACCGACGCGGGGCTGACCAGCTCCGATACTTCAAACATCGCCCGGGGTACGAACAGCCCCTGAGAAATACCAAAGAATACAGCGCCCAGCACCAGCAATACCGGGTTGGCAGCAGACACCATCAGCATCATTCCACCCAGGGCACATTGCAGCACACCCAGAGGCAGTGCGAGCCGTTTGGTGTGGGCGCTGATAAATCCCAACGCCATGCCGGTAAGGATCTGCGTAAAAGAGAAAACGGAGGTCAGCCGCCCCGCCTGTACAGTGACCGCGCTTTCCTCTCCCACCAAGTGAAGTGCAATGTTGGTGGTGAACGCACTGAAGAACATAGACTCCAGGAAAGTCAGGATACACAACCGCAAGACCCTGCCATTGATCTTCAGTTCCTCGTTTTCCTGAAGCCGGGTTTTCCCGGTTTCCGGCAGACAATAAGCAAGACCCGCCATCATTACAAACGCCAGCAGATGGATCAGATAAACGGCGCGGAAATCGGCCTTGCCCACCAGTCCGCCCAGGCTGGACGCCAGAAGCACGCCGGCTCCGGCACTGGCCCCCTGGATGCCCATAGCGGCAGAGCGTTCCGCACCTTCAAAATGCTCGGCAATGACAGCGGTGCTAAGGGCCATGATCAGCCCCATACCAATACCCATCATGATCCGGGACGCGAACAGCAGCCAGAAATTATTGCTGAGCACAGGCAGCAGACCCATGGCACCCATGAAGAAGCTTCCGGTCAGCACCAATTTCTTCTTGCTGATCCTGGTAACCAGCCAGCCTGAAATCAGCGCCATGACAATGGACGCCAGCGCAGGAGCCGTGACCAGCGTCTGCACCAGGCTGGTGGGAATCGTCTCATAATAGCTGTGAATCTGATTCAGCACTGGGGTCACAGTGTATTGCAGGCCCTGACAGAGGGAAATCAGTACGACCGCCACTTTGATTTTCCACTTTTTCATATCAGAATGCTTCCTTCAATATGCCCAACACATCTTTCTCCATGATGCCCTGACGGGGGTTGAAATTCAGCACCGGCTCTGCCAGTACATCCTTTGCCAGCATCGCAAGATCAGCTTCTTGGATCCCATGCTGGGACAATGTGCGAATCTTCAGCCTTTCGTTGAGCGCCTTCATGGCATCCGACAGAGCGTACATATCCCGATCCTGATCCCCGATCAGCGGCAAGCCGAGCTTCCGGGCCATGTCCACCATCTTCCCCGGACAGGAAGGCGCGTTATAGGCAATTACATAAGGCAGCACTGCCGCGTTGGCGGCGCCATGCGCCAGGCCGAAATGGGCGCTGAGCGTGTGGGCAATACCATGTACCAGCCCCAGGTTTGCATTTGAGAAACCAAAACCAGTGATCAAACAGCCCAGCATCATCTGCTCCCTGGCACATATATCGGCTCCGTCCTCATAGGCTTTGGGCAGGCTCTCGTACAGTGTCTGCAGTCCGGCCAGAGAATGGTATGCCGTCATGGGCGAGGCCATGTTGGAGATGTAGCTCTCAATCGCATGGGTAATGGCGTCCATACCGGTGGCGGCAGTAACGGAGGGCGGAACGGTCATGGTCAGGCAGGGATCTGCGATAACCCGGTCGGCGGTGATCTTGTTGTCAATGATGACATACTTGACCACCTTTTTGGTGTCGATGAGGGCGCACACATTGGTGATCTCGCTGGAAGTACCGGAAGTGGTAGGCAGTGCGATCAGAGGCAGTCCCTTCTTTGGCACATTGCCGATGCCCGCATATCGCTCAATGGGTCCGTCGTTGGTCATTAGCAGGGACACGGCTTTCGCTAGGTCAATACTGCTGCCGCCACCCACGGCGACAAACAGATCAGGCGCAAAGGCCTTTGCCTGTTCCGACGCATCCATAACATTCTCATTTGTGGGATTGGGCTGCACATCGCTGTACAGAGCGGTCACGGCACTGCCCCCTTCCAGCAGTTTGACCACTTTCCCCGTGATCCCTGCGTCGCAAACGCCCCGGTCGGAAATCACCATCACACGCTTTGCGTCAAATTCTTTCAAAAGTTCTGGCAGCGCACTGAGACTGCCCTGGCCAAAAATGATGTCGCTTCCCGCATAAAAACGATTCATATATACCTCCTGTTGATGATTTGCACACCCAGACCTACAGGGTAGGCAAAAATAGTGGGTTTTGTTGGACCGTGCCCCACTACGGCGGAGCCGGATGCTGTCCGGCAAAGCCCGGTAGGGCCAGATGAAACGCGCAGTTCTTGCTGAAACGGCCCCCACCAATTTTCTTCTAGCTTACAGTATTTTTTGCGCAAAAAAAAGGCCGCCTTTTTCCTCTGTATAGAGGAAAAGAAGCGCAATCCCTGTCTTTTCCTCCCAGCCCTTCGTTGACGATATACACTAAATATGGTACAATTACTTAAAACAGCAGGAAAGGGGTGGTTTCTTTGGGTTTTGTCATTCTCCGGGATCGGCAGCGGAAAATTCTCCGATTTCTCAACGGCAATCAAGTCTATATGACCGGCCAGGCGCTTTCTGAGCGGCTGGGCATATCTGCCCGTACTGTGCGCAGCGATATCGTGGAGATCAACCGGTGCATCGACCCCACCGTGGCAAAAATCATCGCCTACCGCAGCAAGGGCTACCGGCTGGAAATTTATGACCGGGAGCGCTTTCACAGCTATATTTCCGGCAATGTAGTCCTGCTGACCCGCGAAGATCGTACCCAGTATCTGCTGCTGCGGCTGCTCTGGAGCGAAGCCCCCCTCCGCCTGGATCAGTTGGAAGACGAAATGTACATCAGCCGCACCACTCTGGAGGGTGACATCCAGGCCTTGCAGAGCAACTGGCTCACGGAAGGGCTTCAGTTCCTGCGCCGCCGGGATACCTTGTTCCTGGTGCAGGATGAGCCGGAAATACGCATTGTCTTCCTACGCCTGTACAGCGAAAATATTGACTTCAATTCCCGCTCCGGTATTGTATCTGCCGGGGGCACTCTAAACCTAGAGCGGCTGGGGGTACTGCGATCCGACTTACGCCATCTGCTGGTACGCCACGGCATTACTCTGGACGATTTCAGCTTTATCTATTTTGCTTTGGCCGCATGGGTCAGTTCCTTCCGGCTGGGAAGGCTTTCCCAAATATCCAGCTGCAGCACGTCCCCCCTGCTGGACATTATTAAGGATGTCGGGGATCTGTTTGCCCAAAAATATGAGATTGATCTGCCTCTTTCTGAGCTTTTGTGGCTCCAGCGCACCTTAACAGGGCTGCGGCGGCAGCCGGACGAAACTGTGGAAGCTGTGCTGTGCCAGGCTATCCGCACCTCTGCCCGGCAATTCCCGGCTCCATTTTTGGACTCGGATCTGTTTTTCACCGCAATGCGGAATTTTATCTTAGATTGTATGGCCCGCATGGCATTCCCCCGCTTTGACAGCCAGGATCTGCTGTTGGAGCTGTCGTCAGCGAACCCGGACCTTGCGGCGCTTTCCCGTTTTTTAACGGAACAGGTGCTGAACTCGCTGTCCCTTTCCCATGCCGATGTGGACCCACTGCGGCTGTTGCCCAGCCTGATTGCCGCAAAGGGCCGTTTTATTTCCCAGCACCCGGAGATCCAGCCCGTGGCGCTGGTAGCCTGCCATCTGTCCGGCAGCATAAGCACATACCTTTGCGAGCGCCTTTCCCAGCACTTTACCGGACGATTGCGGATCTGCGGCCCTTTCCCAATTTACGACCGCAGCGTGTTGGAGCAGACCGGCTGCGATTTTCTCATATCAACCGTCGACATGGCAGGCTTTCGGAATTTAACGCTACCCACCGTGACCATTTCCCCGCACCTGACCCCGGCAGACTTCAACGCCATCAACCAGCTGGCGCATGAAATCATGCTGAAAAACCATTTTTCCTGACAGCACTGCCGTTTTTCCGTTTCTTAGTGGAAAAACGACAGTTGCTATTAACGGATAAATCAGGTATGTTTATATTGAAATTCAAAACAAGGAGCTGCATTCTGAATGGAACATTTTGAAATCCGCCGCCAAGTCCTGACCGCCATCAAAGAAGCCGTTGATCTGGGTCTTATTCATGGTACCTCCGGCAATATTGCCGTCCGCGACCCTGAGACCGGCGTGATCGCCATTACCCCCAGCGGCGTTCCCTATGCCACCATGACCGAAGAGGACATTGCCATCGTTTCTTCTGAGGGCAAGTGGCTGGACGGCAAATTCAAGCCCTCCTCCGAAACCCCTATGCACACCGCCGTTCTGCGGGCAAGGCC
The DNA here is from genome assembly GCA_910588105.1 of uncultured Oscillospiraceae bacterium. Taxonomy (GTDB): domain Bacteria; phylum Bacillota; class Clostridia; order Oscillospirales; family Oscillospiraceae; genus Enterenecus. Next base: position 8,697 of record CAJUQD010000002.1, read on the forward strand.
CGATGTGAACGCCACCGTCCACACCCATGGTATGTTCTGCACCATCATGGCCATGGGCGATGCGCCCATGCGTCCCATCACGCCCCCCCAGGCCGAGTTCACGCCTGTCAGAGTCGTACCCTTCACCATGCCTGGCACCAACGATCTTGCCGGCGCCGTTGTGAGCACCCTGGGTGAAAAAGGCCGCGCCGTGCTGCTGAAAAACCACGGTATGTTCACCTGCGGCAAAAACATCAAGGCCGCAATGGCCGCCGCTGTGTACACAGAGGAAATGGCCCAGACCACCTACTATGCCAGGCTGCTGGGATGCTGCGAGCCCATGAGTGAGGAAGCCGAAGCGGCTATGCAGGCACTGATCGCCAAAGATCAGGCGGTTTAATTTCACGCGTTCCTCTTCAAAAAAGGCCTTCTCTTTCGAGAAGGCCTTTTTGCTATACCTTACAGGGCACGCAGGAACGCACAGTCACGCTTCGCGAACTCCATGGGGTCGCCCTCGTGGCCATAGAAGCCAAAGAACTCACGCTCGCTGATGTAAGCCGCACAGCCGCTGGGCTGGCCCTCAGCCGCAGCCTTCACATCCTGCCAATCAATGATACCCTTGCCCAGCTCTGCGTTCCAGGAACGGGAGTTGCACAGGATCTCGATCTGGGCGGGAGAAAATACGGGAGCGCCTTTGACAATCTTCTTGTTGTCAGCAGACGCGGTCTCGACCTTCATCATTTCCATGACCTTCTTGGGGAAGTGGTCCAGATCGTCATCACAGGCAGCAACAGCGTCGCACTCCTTAACGTGCAGCACAGGGAATCTGCCGGAATACTTGCGAATCAGATCGCCGACATTGACGCCCGCGCGAGCCGCCCAACCTACATCCAGCTCAAACTTCACGAGATCAGGATCGGTGTAGTTCAGCAGCAAATCATATAGGGTATGCTCGGGATCGTCAGCCACCTTACGGAACTCGGAAGCATGGTTATGGACGATGCCGGTAAGGCCGAACTTGCGCAGATGCTCACAAGCCTGGGTCATCATCTCGGCACTTTTCTTGCAGTCCTCCATGGTTACCAAATGATCCAGCGGACGGACGTCTGTAAACTGTGCGCCGAACTCCTGGGCAAACTCACGGTCATCGTCATCCCGCAGGCTGTGGAACGAAATGATCTTAATACCCAGATCGTCAATAAATTTGTGGAAATCGGCCTTGCTCAGCTCGCCGGTGTTGGTGCCCATCGCCTCAATCCCGTCAAAACCAACTTCTGCCAGGCCCTTGATCGCATCTAAAACGCCCTCTCTGGATGTTTTCAAGATAGAATAGACCTGGGAATAAACTTTACTCTCCATATATATTACCTCCCTTAGATGATAAACTGGGCCATGTATCGCTTGGCCAGGATCAGAGAATTCAGAACGTCTTGCTCGCAGCCTTCAAAAGCCTTGTCCTCGATTTCCAGGGCAACATAGCCGTTATAACCAATGTCAGTCAGGGCTGAGATGTATTTACCCCAGTCCACATCGCCGAGCCCCGGCAGCTTTGGGGACATATAGTCCAAGGGGTAAGCCATAATGCCGCACTGCACCAGCTTATCCTGATACAGCTTGATGTCCTTGATATGTACATGGAAGATTTTGTCCTTGAATTCGTAGATGGGCCGGATATAGTCGATCATCTGCCACACGAAATGGGAAGGATCGTAGTTGATGCCAAAGTAATCGCTGTCAATGATATCAAACATTTTCCTCCACAGCTCCGGGGTGGTGAACAGGTTCTGGCCGCCCGGCCACTGGTCGGCACCGAACAGCATAGGGCAGTTCTCGATGGCAATACGAACCTTCTTTTCCTCAGCTTTGCGGATGATGGGAGTCCAAACTTCCCGGAAGATTTCCAGATTCTCTTCCACCGTCTTATGCTGGTCACGCCCGATGAAGGTGGTGACCATGTTCACACCCAACATTGCGGACGCGTCGATGACCTTATACAGGTGACGGATGGCGTCCTGGCGCTTTTCCAGGTCTCCGTCCATGGTGTTGGGATAGAAGGCCAACGCGGAGATGGCAACGCCCTTTTCCCTGCACAAGGCATTGATTTCGGCAGCTTTCTCGGGCGTCATATTCGCAGCATCCAGGTGGCTGACACCGGCATAGCGGCGTTCTGCCTTGCCCCTGGGCCAGCAGGCAACTTCCATGCACGCGAAACCTTGCTTCGCCGCAAAATCGATGGCCTGCGCAAAGTCATAATCCTGTAAAATCGAGGTAATGAATCCGAGTTTCATGGTCATCCTCCTTTCGGCACATCCACCCAGGCGCCCAGCCTGGCGCTCTGGAACACCGCATCGCACAGGATCGTCTCCCTCAAACCGTCCTTCAGGGTGGCATAATCATAATCGCCCTCCCGTGTGAGGCTGGTGTAGAACTGGCGGAAGCCGTTTTTGAACGCATCGGGGAAGCCCTCGATGTGTCCGCCGGGATAAGAAACGTTGGCGGCAGCGTGGCGGTGCATCAGGCCCGAGTCCTTCGTCAGCGTCTCGTTGGCCTTGTCGCGGCAGCCGATGTACAGGTCGTTCAGTGCTTCGGAAGTCCAGACAGCGGACTTTTTGCTGCCCGCCACATTCAAGACGGTAGTGTTCTTCCTGCCCGCAAACACCTGAGACACCATCAGGCTGCCGATTGCGCCGTTCTCGAATTCAAACAGCACCGCGGCAATATCCTCGGTATCAATGGGCACATCCACATGGGCCGCGTCAGTACCGGCAGAAGCAAAGGTCTCCACCTTGCCCGCGGGCTTCTTGCGGACGGGATAAACCGTGCTGAACTTGGCGCAGACGCGGCTGACCTTCATCCCGGAGACAAACTCGGCAAGATCCATCCAGTGGGAACCGATATCGGCGATTGCGCGGGTGGCCCCGACCTGGCTGCCCTCCAGGCGCCAGGAATAGTCTGTCTGGTACAACAGCCAGTCCTGCACATACTCGCCGTGGATGGAGAAGATGGTGCCCAGCTCGCCGGCGCGAACCATCTCGCGGATCTCGTTGGTCATGGGATAGACGCGGTTATGGAAATTGACCATGCCCTTGACCCCCTTCTCCTCCGCCAGAGCAACCAGTTCCCTGGCCTGCTCAATGGTCGTAGTAAAGGGTTTTTCGCAGATAAAGTTTATACCGTGCTCAATGGCGCACTTTGCCACAGCGTAATGGGTGTGGTTCGGCGTACAGATATGCACAACGTCCAGCTCCAGCTCATCCATCATCTGCGTATAATCGGAATAAGCCTTGCCAATGTTCATTTGAGCTGCCTTTGTCTCTGCACCTATTGCATCGCAGAGGGTGGCCACCTCTACGTTCCCCAGGCGGCGAATTGCCTCCACATGGGCGGTGCCAATAAATCCAGCGCCAATAACTGCTGCTTTCAACATATTTTCACCTGTTTCCGTCCTCAGAAAGGATTGTTCTCCTCAAAGAGCTTCTGCAAGCTGTCTTCCCGCTCTTCCATCACTTCAATCCAGTTGCCATCGGGGTCGACAACCCAGCAGATATAGTTCTTATCCGCGCCGTAGCGGCCCCTGATAATGGAATCATCCTCCAGGGGGATCGCTTCCGGCTTGAAGGGTGCATAAACAACGTGGATACCCTTGGCGGCCCAGTGCTTCGCAGTCTCGTAAATATCGGGAACCAGCACGGACAGATGCGCGAAGAAGTCGTCGGCCTCATGAGAGACATGATCCCTGGGGGTCATGGGATGATCGGGATAGATCTGGAACAGCTCCAGGTACTGCAATTCGGAAACGCGGATGTAGGTCAGCCAAATCCGGCCGTCGGGCAGGGGCAGGTCGAAAACCTTCTCAAAGCCCATATTCTCATAGAACTCAACTGCTTTCTGCATATCGGCAACATGCAGCGCAAGATGGAACAGTTTCGTAAACTCTCTCATTTTCGTTTCCTCCTCAGTCAACAATCGGATTTTCACGTTCAAACTTTTCCTGCATGGAGTTGCCGGAAAGCTGCATGACCTCGATAAAGTGACCATCCGGGTCCTGCATCCACGCGATAAGGCAGCCGTCCTCACCCTTATGGGGGGAGAAGGGTTCCATGCAAACAGGGGTAGGATTCAGGGGATTGTGGAAAAGGGGATATCCTTTCGCGGCCATGTTCCTGCAGGTGCGCTCCAGGTCATCGGTCAGCAGGGAGAAGTGATGGAACGAGGAGGCGGGGTCACAATAGATCTTTCTGCCCTCCAAACCGGCATTCCACAGCTCAATGTAGGAGTTGGGGCTGACACGAATGTAAGTCAACTGGGGGATCTTGTCGTCGCCTTCCTCCACCGGCTGGCCAAACATATTCTTCATGTCGGCCGCGGAGATAACGAAAGCCTGATCAAAGCCGCAGACATTCACATAGAAATCCACCATGGTGTCCCAATTACTGGTAGGGAAATTGATATGAAACAGGGATTTTACGTCTCTCATAATTTGCACTCCTTATCAATATTTTTTACTTACTTTTTTCCTGACTCTTGATGCGCAGGCGGTCAATGATCTTGGTGCCTTGTACATCAAGAATAACGGCGATAACAATAATGATGCCTTTTGCAATCGTATGCCAGTTGGAATTGACATCCAGCAGATTCAGGCCGTTGGAGATCACCTGGATCAGCAGGCAGCCTATGACCGTACCGGGAACATTCGCAATGCCGCCGTTCATGGGCGTACCGCCGATAACCACAGCCGCGATGGTGTCCATCGCGGTATCGGCGCCAGCAGAAAGCTGGGCAGAGGACGCGCGGCCAGTCGTGACCAAAGCCGCCACGGTAACACAGGCACCCATGATGGTTGCAATCAGGAACTTACCCTTCGTGATGTTGATGCCGCAGACACGTGCCGCGTTCTCGTTGCCGCCCATTGCCAGAGCATGACGGCCGAATTTAGTCTTACGGATCAGGAAGGTGAACAGCACCGCCATCAGCAACATGAGATAGATCTGGAAGGGAACGCCGAGCAAGGTGCCCTGGCCGATGAAGCGCATCCAGTCTTTGATGCCCGCAATGGACTGGCCTCCAGAAATCAGCCACATGATACCGGTAAAGATATAGCCGGTGGCCAGGGTCAGGATGAAGCCGGGCAGCTGGAACTTCTGGATCAGGAACGTGTTGAAGCACAGGCCCGCAATACCAATCAGCAGACAAGTAAGGACAATAATTATAGGATGCGCGTTCAGCCTGGTGTCCATCAACGCAGCAGAGACACCGATCAAGGCCATCAAGTTACCCACGGACAAGTCCATGCTGCCGGAACCCAGCAGCAGCGTAAAGCCAATGCCCATAATTGCCAGACCACAAGCCTGACGCAGTACATTTAACAGATTCCGAACCGTCAAAAAGTATGGAGAAGCGATGGTCAATCCGATACACAGCACAAGCAAAAGAATCAACGCCTTGTTGTTCAGCATGAAGCGAACAACTGCCTCAATATTCAGGGCTTTCTTCAGCTTTTCCGCAAAGCTGGCACCCCCGGCTTTTTTCTCGTTTTTTTCTTTCATTGTTTTATCATCCTTTATCCAAGTACATACTTGCCCAGCAGTTCCTGGCTGGCCTCTTCACGGTTGCAGGTAAACACGGCTTTCCCTTCACGCATGACCACGATCCGGTCTGCCATACCCAATACCTCGGGCATCTCAGAAGAAATCAGGATAATGGACATTCCCTGCTTGACAAAGCTGCTCATGAGACGATGAATCTCACTCTTGGACCCCACATCTATGCCCCGCGTTGGCTCGTCCAAAATCAGGATTTTGGGGGTCGTCATGATCCAGCGGCCAATGATAACCTTCTGCTGGTTGCCGCCGGACAGCGAGTCAATGCGCTGATTGTGATCGGAAACTTTGACCTGTACCGTCTTGATCATGTCAGCGACCGCTTTGAGCTCATCCTTCTCCCGGATAATGCCAAAGACTTTATCGCAGTAATTCCCCAGTCGGGCCAAGGTCATGTTATCTTTCACGGAAAGCTGTGCAATAATGCCTTGGCGGAGACGGTCCTCTGTCACCATGCCGATGCCCGAATCCACAGCTTCAGCGGGAGACTTGATATTGACCTTCCTGCCATCAATCAATATCTCACCTTCATCCGCAGGATCGATGCCGAAAATGCTGGAGGCGACCTCGCTTCGGCCCGCGCCCTCCAGCCCGGCAAGCCCCAGGATCTCGCCCCTTCTCAAGGTAAAGCTCACATCATGGAACTTGCCGTAACGGGTCAGATTCTTTACTTCCAGAACCGTATCTCCGATTTCAGTCTCTTCTTTGGGAAACAGGCTGGTCAGCTCCCGGCCAACGACCATGGAGACGATCTGGTTGCGGTCAACCTCTGCCGTATTACGCGTGCCGATGTAATTACCGTCCCGGTAAACAGACAGCCTGTCACAGATCTCCTGGATCTCCTCAATTTTATGAGAAATGTAGATGACCGCAACGCCCTGGCTCGTAAGCTTCCGAATAATTCGAAACAGCACCGAGACTTCATTTTCGGAAAGTGAAGAGGTCGGCTCATCCATGATGATCAGCTTCGCGTTACCGGCGACCGTACGGATGACTTCGATCATCTGGCAGGCTGCTATAGAGATCTCACTGACCACTGCGTTGTGGCGAATCGACAGGTCATACTCCGCGAACAGCTTTTTTGTGGCTTCATCACGGGCTTTGTTATCTAGGACGCCGTTTTTCACAAACCGGTCCTCTAAGCCCAGCCAAATATTTTCGGAGGCGGTAAACTGCTGCACCAAATTAGTCTCCTGATGGATCATGGAGATTCCGGCCGCCAAGGCATCGGCAGGGCACTTGAACTGCACTTCCTCGCCCATGAAACGAATGGTGCCTTCATCCCGCTGTAAACTGCCGAAGATGGTGTTCATCAGCGTGGATTTACCGGCCCCGTTTTCACCGATGACGCCATGAACCTCGCCCTCGCGGACCTCCAAGAAAACCTTATTCAGCGCTTTTGTACCCAAGAAGCTCTTGGATACACCTTCAACAGACAAGATAACGTTATTTGTCATATTGTCCTCCTTGCTCTCGCCATTTTAAGACTGGCCTTTGCCGACCTATGTCAGCAAAGGCCAGAGTTAGGGATTCCCTATGAATTAATCGTTGTAATTCTTGTAGTTGGTCTCATCCAGGAGCGTGTACAGCAGGGAAGCATCCGCAAAGGTCATCCTGTTCTCGTCCAGCACTAAGGTGCCCTTCAGGCAGTCGATCATGGAGTTAGCCATAGCCTTTCCGATTTCGTCAACATTCATTCTGACGGTAGCGACCATCTTGCCTTCCTTCATCAGCTGCAGGCCGACTTCGTGGCCGTCAGTGCCCAGAAGCACGATCTCGCCGGTCCGGCCTACCGCGTCGATGGCGTTCGCAACGCCCATCGCCATATCGTCATTGCCGCAGAAGATAACATCGACTTCGGGATGAGAGGTCATCAGGCCTTCCGCCCAGGCCTGGGCGGCTTCGGTGGTGTAGTTGCAGTCCTGCTCGGTAACGATCTCATAGTTCGTGCAGCCGCTCTTTTCCAGCGACCAGACAACACCGTTGCGGCGGCCCGCGCCGCCAGGGGTAGACATGACGCCGTTGCACATGGCGATCTTGTAGGTGGTATTGGGATTCTTCTTCAGGTAGTTCTCAATAAACCACTCAGCCTGCATTTCACCGGTCTGCTCGTCGGTAGCATTTGCGTAACGGTAGGTGTAGGAGTCGGTGTCGGCCTCGGTGGAGATCGCGACCTTAACGCCGGCGCTGTAAGCATTCTCCAGGGCGCCTACGATCGCGTTCTTGTCAAAACCCTGGACCCAGATCAGGTCGCAGCCCTTGGTGACCAGGTCTTCGATGTCGGAGTTCTGCTTCTCGGTGCTCTGGTCCGCAGAGGTGACGAACACTTCGATGTCAATGTCTGCGGAAGCCAGGGTATCCTTCATCAATCCGGACAGAGCGGTCATGCCGCCGTCCATCACGTACATAGAGATGCCAACTTTGTAAGTTCCCTTGTCAGCAGGGGTGGTATCAACGGGATTTTCGGAATTGGGCGCGGACGGGGCACTGCTCGGGTTGGAGGGAGTATTGCTAGTGCACGCAACCAGACCGATCGCAAGGACAGCAGCCAGCAACAGCGCAATAATCTTTTTCATTTTTTTCTTCCTTTCTTCCATTCATTTTTATGGGAGAGAATTCCACCTATCGCAAAACCTTCAAAAAAATTTTCAATTTTTCATCTTTGTTTCATTCCCTGGTGTACCTCTCTCCTTGGTGTCTTTATTTTATCATATTGACTAGTTTAGTCAACTATTTCAAGATATCCATTGTGTGTTTTAGCAATTTTGCACAAGTGCCGTTGTCCTATACTGGTTAAAATGACATTGATTTTCTGTCCTTTTCATCGGTGTTGAATTTTTTTCTGAAAATCTTTCGCTCTTTTGAAAATATTATTGCAAGTTTGTTATTCCCCTGCTATAATGGTGTTATTCCAACAATAGGGGAGGTAACTATGCTTTGATCAGCAAAAAGGCATCTATTTCTGTGATTGCAAAGGCCGCGGGCGTGTCATCCGCCACTGTTTCCCGCGTTCTGAACCACCCGGAAGCCGTCAAAGCGGATACATTATGCAAAGTGCGGGAAATCATGCAGCAGTTTGGCTACACTTCTGACGAGCTTCCCACCAGCGGCAAGCCCAACGGGTCCCTTATTCTGGTATGCCTCCCCTCTATTGCCAACCCCTTTTACAGCAACATCCTGAAAGGTATCAAGGCTTCTGCCAACGCCCACAGCTTCCACATCCTGATCCATCCAGAAGTTATTTCCCGTTCCACCATCGGCAGATTTAACCATATCCGCCAGTTTGCCAATATCGGAGGCATTATTACCTTAAGCGCAAAAATCGACCTGAGTTTGTTGGAGACCTTGGACAGATATGCTCCCGTGGTTCAATGCTGTGAATATAACAATAAATCCCATATACCCTATGTGAGCATCGACGATTTCAATGCAGCCCGCTCTGTCACAAATTACCTGCTGTCCTCCGGCAGAAGGAAAATCGCCTTTATAAACGGTCCCCTGACGTTTAACTATGCCCAGGAACGGCTTCGCGGTTTTGAAACCGCTCTGGTGAAGCACAAGGTCACCGTCCCACAAAATTGGAGAATATCCTTGCCGGACATTTCTTATGACATTGGATATTCCTCGATCTGCCAGCTGCTCAGCAGCTCCAACAGGCCAAACGCGATTTTTGCCAGTTCCGATGTCTTTGCGATCTCGGCGCTGCGTGCTGCCCGCCGCTTTGGATTGCGGGTACCCCAGGATCTGAGCATTATCGGATTTGACAATATCGACATCGCCGCTATGGTTTCACCTGCCATCTCCACCATCAACCAGCCCTGTTTCCAAATTGGGTTTACCGCTTGTGAAACCCTGGCCGAGCGGATCAACAACCCGGACTCCATTCCCCGCTCCATTCTGCTGGATGCGGAACTGGTGCTTCGTGAATCCAGCCCCATCGTGGACAAGAATGTGGATACCTATTCCACCATACTGTGACCAAACGAAAATACCCCTTGGCATAGCCTCCTATGCCAAGGGGTATTTTTTAGAAGTCAACGCGGGGACGGTCGGGGTGAACATTTTTGTAGCACTCAACGATCATGCCGGTTTCCTCCCGCAGATCCAGGAAGGAGTAGTCCATCAAGCCGCCGATGCCCTGGCCGCGGATCCAGATATCCCTGCCGGTAGACTTTTTGTAGTTTTCCAGCAGCTGCTCATAGGGCGTGTCAGTAACGGCCGCAATGTGGTGAATGCCAGGGCCGTGTTCTTCCAGCCAAGCCTTGAACGCGGATTCCCCGATGGGCTGGATCAGCTCAATTTCAATGCCGTACGCGTGCAGGAAAGCCAGCTTGCTGACGACACCGGGTTCCCGCTTGCCATCAATCATCAGGTCATCCGTAGGAGGCTGGTCGCCGCGCATGAAGCTGACATCCCAGGGGCCCATGCCCAGGACATCCTCGTAATAGCGAACTGCCTTGTCCACATCACGAACAATAATGCCGATCTGCAAAAGCTGCTTAAATTCAGGATTCATAGGTTTTCCTCCTAAAGCATGATTGGGTATTCCAACTTTAAGATATCACCCTCATGCATCATCTTCAAACCAGTTTCTTCCGCTTTTCAGCGGAAAAACAAATTATGGGTTCCGGTGTTCAGGGGGAGAGTACAGCATCAGCGTCCGCAGAATCCGCAGAGACATCATGAGTTTGTACACATCCTCCCCCTTTTGCATATCGCAATGGAGGATTTCTTTGATCCTGGCAATGCGGTACAGCAGGGTGTTTTTGTGAATAAACAGGGCTTTTGCCGCCGGTGTGGTACTGCACACATTCTCCAGGTATACATACAGCGTATCTGTCAGGGCCGTCCCGTTTTTCTTGTCATAGTTCAGCAGATCCAGTACCTCCGGAACGCAAAACGACAGCAGGTCTTCCTGACGCGCCATAAAATTCAGGATTTCCTTCGGTGCAATATCTGAAAAATAGTTTAGGTCGCTGTCCTTATAAACAGCACCGAGGGACACGGATTTTTGCGCCTGCTGGTAGTATTTTCTGGTTTCCCGCAGGTCCCGGTACATATTGCTGATGCCGGCAATCAGATGATATTTCCTGCATTTTGGGATCAGCACATGGTCAATGAGCGCATGAATATTGGCTTTTTCCGCAAGGTTGAACAGGATCACCAGTTCGGCCTCACGGATCAGATAAAGGCCATGCACTAAGATGGGCTGGATCTGGAGCAGCAGATTGGAAAACAGGTTTGCGTCCCTCTGTGTCACATCGTCCATGCTCTCGATAACCATAAGGTAAAACTTATCCTTGACCTCTGTGACAGACCGCAGCTGTGTCATCTGATAGATATAGTCATCCGAGATGGTGCGGGAGGAGATCAGGTAGTTCAGGAACTGAGCCTTAATTTCGTTGGAGTTATGGGAGTACAGGCTCTTTTTTTGCAGCTCCTGCCCTACAAGCACGCCCAGATGCAGAAGGGTCTTTTTATCTATCTCCGTAAAGGCCCTTTCGGCGGCCAGCACAGTAATAATTGCCGCTTCCATATTTTTCATCCGGACCTGAACCGTCATCTGGTTCGTTTTCAGCGTTTCATTATATGTCTCCAGCAGCTCCGGACGGTCATCGCCGGTCAGCCGGAAGATCGAATCCTGGTCAAACAGCCCCTGCATCACTTCCGTTGTAGATGTCAGTTTGCCGCGGCGGATCCGTGATACAATCCTTCCCAATCCGGGAGATGAATTCAGAACGCTGTCATTGCAGGAAAGGAGGATGCCCTCGCTGATCAGGCTGATCTGTATAAGGGGATTGCCCAGCATTTTCTGCGCCTGGTCCAAAATGTACTGGTTTCCCCGGTTGGAAAGAAATGCTGTAGTCAGCCTGTCAATATTTGTATGCAGTTCCATTTCCCAACTGTTGATGTCCGCTATTCTGTCCATCACGTCCCGGTAACGGCCCGGTTCCTCCATGAAGGACAGGTTCAGCCGCTTGGATGCCAGCTTCTCCGGCAGGTTCCGAATCCTGCCCAGCACCAGGATATGGTACGTATTCCCATCCTCCGGAATGGTCAGTTTCTCCAGTCCGGTCTCATCCCTGACGATATATAAAATGTGGGGCCGCAGCGCAGCCTCCCCCTCCGCCAAAAGCGTGGTATGGATCTGTATGGCAGGGTCCGATTGCACACAGGCACGGACACGGAAATCCGCAAGAGCTGCCAACAATTCCTGATAGGTCATAGCAGCATTCCCCCCCTGTGGAATATGACCTCGTGAAACATATAATCTCCCCTGGGCGCCAGCACCTCGAAAGAAAACCCCTCTATCGGGAAGCTGTGGTAGCAGTAGTCTTCCGGGATGGCAAACGTGTCGATAAAACGCACATCCCGGGGCTTATCATATTTAATACAGCACTCCTTACGGCACCATATATCGGTGGTTCGCGCCCGATCCCCCCCTGAATACGCTTTTTCGTCCTGCGTGAAATACCTTCTGGCTACCGCTTCCAACTCTCTGTCACGGCGTTCCAGATCGATGCCGCAGGGGCGGTCCGAGATCACCGCCGCCGCATAGGGGTACGAATGGGTCAAGGACACATAAACCTCCGGATGATTCCGCACCCGTGGTTTTCCCCCCCTGCCGTGTTCGATTTGAGCCGGGATGTTCCAACAATCCAGCAGCATATCCAGCAGCAGCCCCCCCGCCAGCGACAGCACTTTCTCCTCATCAAAACGCTTACACCCAATATCACGCTGCCTTTCCGTGTTGACCGTGGGGAGAAAATGGGAAAAAGCCGCCTGGTCTTCCAGGCCTCTTGCGTCTGCCAAAAGAATCGTTGTACATCGTCTTTGTTTTTCATTGTTCATTTGCACAAAGTATAACAAAAATTTCAGTCGTTTTCAAGGTGTACGCACATTCAAGAAACATATAACCAACAGTATAATATTGATTAACAGGGTAGATTCTTATGATTTTACACCGAAAATTCTCCATTTACACAAGGGAGGGCACAAAACATGAATTATGTCAACCAAACAAATCCCGGCAAGCTTGCGCGTTCCGTCTCCATTATCGGCGTGGGCTGTACCCCGTTCAGAGAAACTCTCAACGATCCCGAGACCGCCGGCTACACCGAAGGCGACCTGTTCGGCTATGCCGCTCTGTCCGCAATGGAAGACGCCGGCATCACACCGAAAGACGTGGACTTCTTCTATCACGGCTGTGCGTCGCCTTTGAATGGCTCCAACTACCTGACTCCCAATATGCAGGTCTCGGAATGGATCGGGATGCGGGGAAAAGCCTCCGTCCATCACAGCGAAGCCTGCTGCACCGGATACCTGGCCGTTGACCAAGCGGTCAAGGATGTTGCGTCCGGCAAATACAACTGCGTTTTGGCCGCCTGTGTCGAATTTGGCGACGCATTGGCAATTCAGGGCAAACCCGCTCACATCCGCAAGAAATTCTCCTTCGACGAATTCCAGATCTCTACCGAATGGCTGTCCGATAACGCCTACACCCGCCACCTGATGTGCAACATTGGTCACGACAATATTGCCGCGTGGTATATGGAAAAGTACGGTCTGACCCCCAAGCAGGTCGACGAAGCGCTGTGTATGCTGGCCGTAAATGCACGCCACAACTCTCTGGGCAACCCCCTGGCGGTGGACAACACGGAAGACGACCTTTATGAGACTGCCGCAAAGATAGCCGGTTACGACGATGTCCTTGCGTATATGACATCCCCCCACAACCCCAGGGTCGGCGGGATCCAGCGCATTTCCGGCCTAGAACACAAGTGCGACGGCGCGGCCGCTGTCATTGTCTGCGCGACTGAGGTCGCTGAGCAGTTGTGCGGGAACGGCAAAAAACCCATTGAGGTACTGGGCGTGGGCAACTGCGCGCTCGAAATGTCCAACCCCCTGCTGGAGCTGTCCGGCACCATCGAGGCCACCCGCCAGGTGTACAACGTTACCGGCGTGAAACCCGGGGAAATTGATCTGCTCTATGTCAACGACTTCATCATCACCTCCCAGCTCATGGCGGCCGAGGTCACCGGCTACATTCCCGAGGGCCAGGCATGGAAGTATGTTATGGACGGACGCACCAACGCTGACGGCGACAAGCCCATCAACCCCAACGGCGGCCGCACCGCGTTCGGCCACGCCCACGCCGCGTCCGGCCTAGCCGATTTCTATGACGCGGTCAAGCAGCTGCGCGGCGAAGCCTTCAAACCCATCCGAAAAATACCCAGAACGGTGCTCCTGCGCGGCTTCGGCGGCGGTCAAAACCTGTGCAATGTCATCATCCGGACCAAAGAGTGAGAAAGGCGGTAACTAGGAATGGCTGTTAAGTTGGAAAAAATCGTAAAAACCTACTACGACAATCTGGAAAAGGGCAAAATCCTGGGCCGCCGCTGTCTCAAATGCGGCAATATGGAGTGGCCCCCTGTCTATGCCTGCAATATCTGCGGCCATATGGAGACTGAATGGGCGGAGATAGATGGCAGCGGAGAGATGACCATGCTGGTTTTGCCCTCCGTCATGAGCCTAAAGCCCCAGCTGAAGGATCTGGAGCCCTACTGCTATGCCACAGTGAAGCTGAAAGAGGGCATCGAGCGCAATGTCATGGTCACCGGCGTCTCAAAAGAAAATGAGAAATATATCCGCGCCAATATGCCCTATCCGGTCCACGCCGCCATCGTGCAGCGAGACGGTTTTAAGACCGCCATCTTCACGGTGGATCCCGTTTCCGGGGAAGGATGCGCTGAGGAAGCCCAGTCCCGGGCGCCCGAAATGAGCGAGACCCTGACCCGGCTGATTCCCCTGGTTGCCAGGGCATACAAGAAGGACGCCGGCGAGATCACCGCCAGTACCCGTTTTGAGGATTTCAAGGTGGCATCCGTTGTATTTGTCGGTCTGATTGCCTCCCTGGAAGATGAATTTGACATTATGATCTCCATTACCGAAGCTTCTTCCCGCGCTAAGACTGTCGGGGAACTGGCTGACCTCATTGACAGATCCTGAGCTGTCTAAGAAATTTTATGAAAAACATATTGGGTTTTACAATATATTCGCCCGTGGACTGCGTTTACCACATCCTAGATCCATTGGGTACATACGCCACGCTGGTCGTCGGCTCCCGGGAATCCCTGCTGGTGGACACCTGCACCGGCTGCGGCAGCCTGAAAGAGGCAGTGGAAACGCTGACTGATGCGCCCGTCCGTGTCGTGAACACCCATTCCCATTTGGATCACGCCGGCGGCAATTACCAGTTCCCAAAGGTGTTTATGGATCCGTCCGAGATTGAGCTTGGACGGCAGTACATGGAAAACATGGATATACGCACAGCCGTCCTTCAGCACTTCGATAAGCTGGGATGCTCCATGGGCAGCGCGCAGAAAGCCCAATACCTCTCCTATCAGATGGAAAATGTCTCGCCGCTGCCCTTCGGCGAGATCGACCTGGGCGGCATTCATGTTCTCCCGGTAAAAATGCCCTCTCACACGCCCGGAATGACCGGTTTCCTTGTGAAAGAAAAGCAGCTTTTGCTGGGTGGCGACTCTGTATGCCAGATGGCCTGCCTGTACTTTCCGGAATCCAGCTCCATCGAAGCGCATCTGAAATTGCTCCGGGAAATCTCCAAGCTCCGCTTTTCCCACATACTGACCTCTCACAGCAAAGAGCTGCTGGATCGCGACAATCTGGAGGCAATGATCGAATGCGCCGAAAACTACGCTTCGGATCAAACCTGCAATTACTCGGATCGGTTCTATCCCCAGCTTCGTGGCAGGATGTTCCTCTATGAGAGCAAAAAGCACAGGCACGCAATTATTGTTGCAAGGAACGGGTAATTCCATCCCTCAGCCTTAAAACAGACTCTGATCAAACAGGAGAAAAAGATTATGGATATCATGGAAAAAATATATGCCAAAGCCAAAGCAAATCCCCAGCGTGTGGCATTCCCCGAAGCGACCGAAGAAAAGATCCTGCTGGCAGCAAGGCAGCTTCAGGATGATGGCTGCTGTGCTCCTGTTTTGCTGGGTAGGCCCGAGGAGATCCGCTCCGCCGCTTCCCAGTACGGTGTCAGCCTGGAAAACATTGAAGTTGTGGATGCCTACGACGAAGTATTTATCGACAAAGTCGTCTCCGACTATGTAGCCGTTTATCCCCTGTTCTCCGCAAAATCCATGAAACGCAGGGCAAACGCCGACCCCCTGTACACCGCCTTAATGATGGAGGCAAACGGTCTGGTGGATGTGACCTTTGCAGGCCTTATACACACCACTGGCGATGTCATTATTGCCGCCCAGGCAATTATCGGTATGAAAGAAGGCGTGACCGCCGTATCCAGCTCCGGCATTTTCAGCATCCCGGGCTATGACGGCAGCGAAGGCAGTCTGCTGGGCTTTGGTGACTCCGCCGTGTGTGTCGACCCTACGGCAGAAGATCTTGCTGGCATTGCCATCTCCGCCTGTGAAACCATTTCCGCTTTGACCGATTGGGAGCCCAGATGCGCCCTGCTGTCCTACTCCACCTGCGGCTCTGGCACCGGCAGGATGGTCGACAAGGTCGTTGAAGCAGTCAAAATTGCCAACGAGAAGCGTCCCGACCTAGCTATCGACGGTGAATTTCAGCTTGACTCCGCCATCAGCCCCGAAGTTGCCGCAAAAAAAGTTCAGCGTCCCTCCAAGGTCGCCGGAAAAGCCAACATCATTATCTGGACGAACATTGACGTTGGTAATGTAGGCGTGAAGCTGGTGCAGCAGTTTGCCGGCGCCGACGCCTACGGACCATTCCTGCAGGGATTCAACAAAATCGTCTGTGACTGCTCCAGAAGCTCTCCCGTCACCGAACTGGTCGGCAATGTTGTTATGAGTTGCGTGCGTGCACAGAGGAATGGCTGATACTATGAATTACAAAATTTTTGCAATAAATCCCGGCTCTACATCTACCAAAATCGCTCTTTTTGACGGTGAAATTAAACTATTCAGCGCCAATGTTTCTCACGACGCAAAAATACTGAAGGGATTTCCCACCATTGCTCAGCAGCTTCCCTACCGTGAAGGAACGATCAGTGCTCTGCTGAAAGAAAACAGCATCGGCCTGGGCCAGGTTGATGCATTTGTAGGGCGCGGTGGGGGGCTTCTGGGCGTGGAGGGTGGAACCTATTCCATCAACGAGACTCTGCTGGACCATGCTGTGACCTGCGCCAACGGCGTACCCCACCCCGCTACGCTCGGCCCCCAGCTTGCAGCCAAATATGCCGCGAGCTATGGCAAAAAAGCATATGTGGTCAATCCTCCGGATACCGATGAATTGCAGGACGTGGCTCGGGTCACTGGCATCAAGGGCGTGTACCGCAGCGTGCATCTTCATGCACTGAATTTGAAAGAAACCGCCATTCGCCACGCGCGGAGCATGGGCAAAAAATACGAAGAGTGCAATTTTATCGTCTGCCATATTGGCGGCGGCGTTTCCGTCAGCGCCCATGCCTGCGGAAAAATGATCGACGGCAATGATATTGTCGGTGGGGAAGGCCCTATGGCACCCACCCGCTGCGGTGCTGTCCCCGTTGTGGAAGTGCTGAACTACCTGGCCTCCACCGGCGCAGACCTGGGCACTGTGAAGAGCCTGGCAGTAAGCTCCGGCGGCTTTGTTTCCCATTTTGGCACTTCCGATGCCCAGGAAGTAACCGCCCGCATTGCCCGGGGCGACAAGGCGGCAGAGCTCATTTGGAATGCTTTTGTCTACCAGATCGAAAAGTATATCGGCTCCATGGCCATTGCCCTGAAAGGCCGCATCGACGGCATCCTGCTGGGCGGAGGCCTTGTCCACAACGCATCTTTGGTAGCCAGGATCACCGAAGACTGTGGTTTCCTCGCTCCCGTCACAGCCTATCCCGGCGAATTTGAAATGGAAGCCATGGCGGCGGGTGTTTCCCGTGTCCTAAACGGCGAAGAGCTGCCGAAGGAGTACACCGGTGTGCCAGCATGGACAGGATTCGCCTTTTAAGCGTATATGAAAGAGACTTTTATGAGCAAGAATAACCTTGATATGACCCAAGGCAACCCTCTGAAGCTGCTGACCACCTTTACCCTGCCCTCTCTTGCAAGCAGCCTGCTCAGCCAGGTTTACAGTCTGACAGACAGCCTGATTGTCGGTCAGTTTCTGGGCGAGACCCCTCTGGCCGCCATCGGCGTTTACATCCCCATTGTTTTTCTGATCGGGTCCATGATCATCGGTCTAAACGTGGGCGTTGGGATCACGATGGGCCAATGTTTCGGCAGGCGTGATTACTCCCAGATGCGCCATGCCCTGGCCAATAGCATTTATCTTGGTTTGGGACTTGGCCTGTTTTCCGCCTTTGCAGGGTCGCCGTTAGCCGGCACCATTCTCCGGCTGATGGGCACGCCGGAAGGCCCTATGGCGGATGCCACCAGCTATCTGCGCATCACATTTCTTTCCACCGTGTTCCCAACTTTCTACTACCTTTTTTCCAATGCGTTCCGGGGCATGGGCGACAGCAAATCGGCACTGTACTGTCTGATCGTCTCTGTTGTATGCAACATTGGTTTAGACTATCTGTTTATTGCCGCGTTTCACCTGGGTGTTGCCGGTACGGCCTACGCAACAGCCCTTGCCCAGGGTCTGTCCGTGGTGTTTGCTATCATTATGCTGTATCGTAAGTACCCCAAAATGCGCTTCACAAAAGCGGATCTTCACCCTGACTGGAAGCTTTTTGGTGCAATTTCCAAGTTGTCCCTCCCTATTGCCGCCCAGTATGGATTTAACAATTTGGGCAATGTCCTGGTTCAGGGCTGCATCAATGGCTTCGGTGAAACCGTCATGGCAAGCTATACCGCCGCCAGCCGTTTGTCGACCTTCTGCCTGATGCCCACAGAAACCATCGGCAGTTCGCTTTCCGTCTACGCCGGTCAGAATTACGGTGCCGGCAAAAAAGACAGGATCTGTCTCGGTGTTCATGCCGCCATGATTATGAATGCGGCCGTGTCCGCTGTACTTGCCGCAGTCATTTTACTGTTCGGCAAACTTCTCGTTCAGTTATTTATGGATGAGCCCGCAGAAAAATTCGTAGCCATCGCATGGAACAGCCTTCTGCTTGCGGCAGTGCCGGGCGTCATTTATGGCGCCGCCCAGGTGTATCAGCAGGTCCTGCGCGGGATCGGGCAGGCCAATCACTCCATGGTCGGAAGTTTTTTCCAACTTAGTGCCAAGCTGCTCATAGCCGCCATTGGTACCTTCTGGCTCAAAAATCTGGATGTGGTTTGGCTTTCCTGGCCCATCAGCTATATTGTGGGCTGCCTATATCCCTGCTGGTACTATAAAAAGAAGAGCGGTCTCGATCAACTTCCAGCGCATTAAAACCAATCACACACGTCAAACAAAGGCCCCTGATGTGGGAAACTCCACATCAGGGGGACGTTTACATATACTCGTAAGGGATCAGAACCGGGCAGCGCATTTTGTATCACATATCCCAGGGATGCAAAACAACCTTGATCGCCTCTCCTGTGCGAGTCAGTTGAATGCCCTCATTGATCTTATCCAGCGGAAGAATATGCGTAATGAACTTTTCTGTCGGAAATTCCGGGGAAACAGCAAGCTGGAACGCCCTCTTGGACTGACTGTAAGATGCGCCGAAATGCCCCTTGATCCAGATATTATTGTAGTGGATCAAATTGCAGTCCAGCTCTGTCATGGAGCCCTTCGGGACACCGCCGAAGAACACAACCAAGCCTCCTTTGCGCACCATGTGGATGCTTTGAGTCTGGGTAGCATTTACCGGGGTTGCAGAAATGACCTTGTCAGCCCCCTTACCGTTGGTCAGTGTCTTCACCGCTTCGATGGGGTCCTCTTTCCCGCTGTTTACGGTGAAATCAACGCCGAACTGTTTGGACGTTTCCAGCCGGGACGCATTGATATCGATCATGATTACCTTTTGCGCACCCCGGTTTTTCGCAAGCTGGGCCATGAAGCATCCGATGGGTCCTGCACCAATGATGACCAATACGTCGGGATAACCCACATTGACATTTTCCAGACAGGCAAAAACGGAGGTCAGCGGCTCGCCAAGGCTTGCGGCATCGAAAGAAATATCGTCCGGGATCTCATAAATACCGCCGCGGCGGATTTTTTCGCCAGAGACCGCGATAAACTGGGCAAACCCGCCGGTACCTGCCAGCTTGGCAACGGCTTCGTTCGTGCAGTTTTCGCTGTGGCCGCTGATGCACTCGTCGCACTCCATGCAATATGTGCCCGGGAACAGGAAAAGCCTGTCGCCCACGTTATACTTGGCCTGCTCAGGGCCGACCTCATCAACAAAGCCGACGATTTCGTGGCCGTAGATAAAGGGGTATTCCCCTTTTCTGGAATCAGTTGTCAGGTTCCGGATATCAGAGCCGCAAAGACCCACGGACATGATCTTCAAGATAAGGCCGTCTTTCGGGCAAACAGGCTTATCGGTTTCTTCAACACGGATATCATTGGGGCCATACATCAACGCTGCTTTCATTTTCACGGTCATTCTCTCCCTTCCATCGCTGATAAGCCCAATATAGCATATCCTCGTTTCAGAAGACAACCTACCGATTTCCACAGAGTAGCGGAAATAGTCTTTTTGCGATCGGCCGCCGTTTTTTGTATTCTATACGCAAGCTTGGCTTCACTTTCACCTTTGTGCAAAGGAATGGAGAGAAAAGCATGGAACAGAGATGCGATAACTATCTGCTGGGCATGGACTGCGGAACTACAAACATGAAAGCTATCATATTGGCTGAAGACGGTACCGTGGCTGCGGAAGCAAGCAGGCCCAGCCGCTTTATCAGCCCCGGCCCCAATATGCAGGAGCAGGATGCCAACGAATGGTGGGGCAATACCGTGGCGATCTTCCGCAGCCTGACGGAACAGGCCGGACATGACGTTGTCAATCGGATCCGCGGAATCTCAATTAGTTCACATACAGTTACAATGCTGCCGGTAGACAAAGAAGGCATCCCTTTGAGAAACGCAATGACCTATCAGGATAACCGCTCGGCGGCGGAGCTGCACGATATTGTAGGCACAATCGGGTTTGACCGTTTCGTTTCCATTGCGGGCGGCCAGCCCGCGGTAGCTTTCCTTCCCAACAAAATCCTCTGGTTCAAAAAGAATGAGCCGGAGCTGTTTGCCAAAACCGCGGCATTTTTACAGGCAAGCTCCTACATCAACTTTAAGCTTACGGGCCAGATGACGATGGACATGGACCAGGCTTCTAGGACCCAGTGTCTGGATATCCGCACGATGCGGTGGTCTGAAGAAATCGGCAGGGCAATCGGTGTTGACTTGAATGCCGTGCTGCCCGCCCCCAGGGCCGTAGATGACATAATCGGCTATGTTACGGACGCCGCGGCAAAGCAGACGGGGCTGGTCCCCGGCATTCCGGTCATTGCAGGCTGCAGTGACGCCATGGCCTCCATGTATGCGACCGGTCTCAGCCGGCTGGGGGAAGCGGGCGAATCCTCCGGCACAACCTCTCTGGTTTTTGTAGGAAGCGCGATCCAAAGTGCTCCTGATATTCCGGTCGTTACAAAGCCCTGCGCCATCAACGGTATGCCCTGGGTTTTCGACGCCCCTATCCAGACCTCCGGCGCCGCCCTCAAATGGTTTATCGAAAAGATGGGGGCGGAGGAACGTTCCTACGCACAGGCACACGGAAAGAATCTCTACACCTATCTGAACGAACTTGCGTTGGAGGCGGAGCCGGGGGCGGGCGGCCTGTTCTTCTTCCCGTATCTGCTGGGGGAGCGCGCCCCGTTGTGGAACGAATACGCCCGGGGTATGTTTATTGGTGTCGGAATGGATATGAAACGAAGCGAGCTGGTCCGGTCCGTATTTGAAGGAACCGCCTACGCCCTTCGCCATGTCATAGAGACGATCCGGGCCTTCGGAGGCGAGGCGCGGGTGCTCCGCATTTGCGGAGGCGGCGCGAAGAGCCGCACCTGGTCCCAAATCAAAGCCTCCATGCTTCGTATGCCGGTATTCCTTCTGGACGAGAGGTCCGGCGATGTCCCCGTTGGCGACGCCTTGATCGTCGGGCATAAGGTGGGCGTTTTCCCGGACCTGACCAAAGCAGTTGAACGCATGATAAAGGTCAATGAGGTCATTTACCCGGTCGAAGCATGGGCTGTGGCATATGACAAGCTATATCCGTACTATGTTGAAATGTACAGAAAATTGGACGGCAGTCTGAAAAGCCTGCGGGAGACTGTTTTGTCACTGAAATAGATGGCCCGGCAGAAGGCTTTGCGTAAAAGCAAGAACAATCCGTGAAGCGGCGTCCTACCTGCCGCTGAAGTCTCTTGAGGTTGCCCGGCATCTCATCCAGGTACTCGGCCTCCAAATAATTCTGTAGGAACTCATAGCCGAAACGTCATGTCCTGTCCAGGCGGTATCTCAGCCCAGAAAGAGCATTACAAAGTGAAGGATGGTTTTTATCATCAACAAAAATGTCCCCAAACTTTGTACAAAATTTCGGGAAATAAAAGTTTGGTTTTGGGCTTCAAAAGTTATGGCAGGAAGTTGAGGGCTACCAGAACACCAAGGAATGGCAAATAGACCAATTCATAAGCACCAAATGGAACAAGTTATCTTGAAAACGCAAAAACCGCCCGCGACCTATTGGATCTTCAACAGGCTGCGGACGGTTTGAATGCAGGGGAGTTCGAGTCCCTCGCATAATTTCTCGATACGAAAAGTGTTTAATTGCCATGACTTTTGGCCAGATTTGCATCTCAGAAGTGTTATTTTGAAATTACGTCTCCTGTTTTTGGAAACCTGCTCATTTTCTTCTTGCTTTTTGAGAAAACATTGGATTAAGGCGCAAAAAATCCGCACAAAGGTGCGGATTTTTTGCGTGCATCTTTTTTGTCAATGCAACTTGGTGGACGATATGGGGATCGAACCCACGACCTCAGCGTTGCGAACGCTGCGCTCTCCCAGCTGAGCTAATCGCCCGTATGGGTGGCACCTGAGCTACGTGCCACATTTTGTAAAATTACCTTTTATGCGATGTGAACCGAATGGCAACTATCTGAGTTATGCTTCCGAAATGTGGGGCACATAACTGGCCCATGTGCACTCCCAGCTGAGCTGCAACCCCAAGGAACTGGCAACGGATTTATTATACCAGAAAAAATAGATTTGTAAAGAGTAAATTTCCATTCTTTCCGATATTTTTAGGGCCCCGCCCGCAGCGGGGCCCTCGGTCTGTCTTCCCTGCTTCAACCCCTGCCCCGGCCCTCCGCTGTGGCCTCCGGGGTATTGGCGTAGTCCCATTGGTGGCCGCTGTCCGCCATGAAATCGCTGGTGACGTTGAAATAAATCCAGTCCTCCGGCTGGCTGCGGCCGCTATTCTCCCCCACATCCCAGGTCACGTCCAGGCAGTACCATTCCCCATCCAGCCGCACCATGTTCCAGGCGTGATCCGATCGGCTGTTATGAGACGCCCCCACCACCGTGACACATTCCACCCCGGCCAGATCCATCAGCAGCTGGAACGTCGCGGCAAAGCCCAGGCAAACCGCCTTGCGCTCCACCAACCCGCCATGGGGGGTAAAGGATTCCCGGGTCGTCTCCTCCATCCAATCCTCAAGGGTCCAATCGTAGCCCACATTGTCAATCATCCAGCCGTAGACGGCACGCTCCTTCTCATAGCCGCTCATGCCGTCCTCCAGCACCTCGCCCAGCACCTTTTCCGCCCCGTCGTAGATCTCCCTGTCGTATTCGGACAGCCCGGAGGGGTCGCCCAGCTCCCACGCAGCGCGGATCGCCGACGTATCGTACAGGGACATATCGACCCGATTGGGCGGGGTAAACAGGCAGCGGTCCGGATAGTCGGGGTCGGCCTCCGAATAACGGTACTGGAACGAAAAGCTGAGCCCCATGGCGCCCACCGCTTCAGAGCAGGCCGCCATGGCTCCCGCCCTGTCCTTACAGGCCAGCAGCAAAACATAGTACTGCGTCCCATCCGCCGCCTCGCCCACAATGGCCTCGTGGAGCAGCCGCGCCTGAATGCTGACAGGGTTAAACTGGGCCTCCCTTCTGTTCAAATAGTCTGTCAGGTAGTCCTTTATCTCCCAAACCACAGTCCCTTCCCCGGGGACGCGCATCACCGCCACCTCAAAAGCCGTCGCCTCGTCCCGGGCGATGGCGCACTCCTCCCACCGCTCCGGGGCCAGTCCATAGGCGTCTGTCACATAGGCGTTCAGCTTGTCCGAATCGCCGTCGTCCAGCAGCTTCAGCTTCGCCCCCGGCATCTCCTGGCTGGACACCACCAGATCCCGCAGGGCCTTCACATCGACGGCCGGCTGGGCAGAGGGCTCCAGCTCCGGCGGTAAAACGATTTCTCCGTCCAGGAGCTTCCCCACCGCCGCGCCGGCCCCCTTGGGGTCGGGGCAGATGAACAGGACGGCATAGGGCCCGCGCTGCAAAACCTCCCCGTTGGCCGCCATGTCCGCCTCCGCCGGGGCGTAGCCGGTGAAATCCCCCTGGCGGAGGGAGATGTAGTCCTTGAACGCGGCGGCGGCCCGGACGGCGGCAGCGTCGTCCGCCATCTGCACCACCGCCAGCTCAAAGGAGGAGGCCCCCTTGCCCCGGATCACCGCCATATCCTCCCAGGCATCCTCCAGCTGGTAGGCGTTCCGGGCGTAAGTTTCCAGCAATTCCCGGCTCTCCTTGGCGTACAGGCCCTCCAGACCATCCTCATCCCTCCGGCCGCAGTAGTCAAAGGCCGTGCTGATCAGATCGACGGCGGATAGAACGGGGACATCCCCATCCTGAACGACGGGCCCCGAGGGCGACGGCGCGTCCCCCTGGCAGCCGGGCAGCATCCCCAGCAGCAGCGCGCAGGACAGCAGGACAGCAAACATTCGTTTCACATGAAGCACTCCTTTTAAAAAGGCGCCGGCCTATGGCCGGCGCCTCCCTGTCATTTTTCGTGGAGATAGCTCTTCAGCAGCACCTGGAGCAGCTCATCCCGATCCAGCTGGCGGATCAGCGTGCGGGCGTTGTTGTGGTTGGTGATATAGGTGGGATCCTCGCTGAGGATATAGCCCACAATTTGATTGATGGGGTTATAACCCTTCTCCCGCAGGGAGTTGTAGACGGAGGACAAAATCGCGCGGATTTCTTCATCTTTGTTCAAATTGACGCTGAATTTACGTGTATAGTCCATGTCGTTCAACGGGCGCACCCCCTTTTGTCACTACGGTTATTTTATCCCAGATGGGGCCAAATGTAAAGAGGTAAAATAATAATTTTCCATAAAATGCCCCAGCCGCCCGGCGTTTTAGCCGGACGGCTGGAAGATACTGGTATGTAATCAGCCGATGCGCTTGGCCCCCACGATATAGGGGGCGTAGTAGCCGTAAATGCTGTCATACTGCACCCTGTAGGATGTGGTGGAGGCATGGATAAACTGGCCGTCCCCCACATACATGCCCACATGGGTGGTGGGCAGTGTGCCGCCGGAACTGTCAAAGCGGCGGTCAAAGAAGAAAATCAGGTCGCCGGGTTGCATAGCGTCGGTAGATACAAAATAGCCGCTGTTATAATACTGGCTGGAGGAACCCCGGGCAATGGGATGGCCCAACTGCTTATATATGTAGTACATAAGCCCGGAACAGTCGAAGCTGCTGGGGCCGCGCCCGCCGGAGACATACCGGCAACCCAACAGGCTCTTGGCCATGGCCGCAGCGGCAGCGCCCAATTCGCTGGAACCCTCAAAATCGGCACCCACCAGGGTGATGTACTCGGCAGACACGTAGCCGCCGTCAACCTGATACCAACCGTTGCCCAGGTCGGACAGGATGTCCACCACCATGCCCGCCTTCAGGGTACCCACCTTCTCGCTCTCGGTGCTGGCCTCCCCCCGGATGTTAAGCACATCTGCGGTGACCAGACCCCTCTGCTGCTCAGGCTCCTCCGCCAAGGGGGTGGGCTTGGCCTCAATCACAGTGCCGTTGGCCAGAGTAATCCTCAGCCACTCACCGAACATGTAGCCCACCTTGCCGCCGTATGTAACCTTATACCAGCCATCACCCACATCTTCTTCCACGGTGACCTCGGCGCCCTTGGGCGCCATGTCCAAGGTCTCGGAATCCGTGCCCGCCTCGCTGCGCAGACGCAAGCTGTCGGCGGTGACGGCGGCGCTGCCGATGGAGGCAAACGCTACACCGGTGCACATGGCAAGGGCAAGGCCGATGGCGGTCAAAAACCTGACCAGCTTCACTTTGAAATTCATGGGACTCTACCTCCACAGTATTTTCTTTGGTATAGGCCGGTCACTTGCCCGCCAGCGCACGCATGAGCCAGATGGAGCCCATGTCGATGGCGGAAAACAGGTCGGGCAGGTCGCTCTTTTTTACCACCCGGTCCCTGCTCTTCAGGTCGGGGTCAGTAAGCTGGAGCTGCAGGTGAACCTTGCTGGCAAGCTCCAGGGAGCCGTCCTTCTCGGTGTTCACCACCTGGATCATGACGATGTACTTGTCGGCCATGGAACCGTAGTAGATCAGGTTGTCCTTGCGGCGAAGCGGGTGGCCTTTGTAGGTCAGGATGCCGGATTTTTCAGCCATGGGTGCCTCCTCAAAAAGTTGTAACTGTTTGTAACTGAATTGTAACTATTGCTATTGTAACCCCTGAAGCGCCCATTGTCAACAGGAAGTTGGACAAAATTTTCTGGAAAAACAAAAACCTGCCTGGCTCGCCGGAAAACGGCAGCGCGGGCAGGTTTGTTATGGCGATTAGCGCCCCGGCCCCCACAAGGCGGCCCAGGCCAAAAGCGCAGCCTGGGCGCACAGGGCCAGGGGGATCAAAAACCGGAACAAGGGCTTGCGGGTCTTGTGGCGGAACACCTCCATGCCCAGCAGCCCCCCGATTGCGCCCCCCAGCAAGGCGCAGCCCAGCAGCGCCGCCTCAGGAATGCGGCGGCGGTGGGTTTTTGCCAACAGCTTGTCCCACCCAAACAGGACAAAGGCCAGGACGCTGGTCACCCCCAGCCAGATGAGGAGCAGATAGACGGTCTCTCTCATGGGCGGTTCCTTTCTCTTTATTATAATGTACGCTCACCGCCGCCAATGCGGCCGGCAGTACAGAGCAGCGCAAAAGCTCGTATGTTTCGCACCGCCTCAAGACCCCCTCCCCTGTCCCGCAGGGAAATTGATACAAAAATCGCCCCGGCACCAAAATTTCTCTTGACGCGGGGCGGCGGTTATGGTATCATAAATTGCTTATGTGCACAACAGGCGAACGAATATCTTCCCCACCTAGTACTGCCAGTATAGCAGATGTGCACAAAAAACGCAAGAGGGAATTTTCAACTCGTGACAACTGCCCCGGGCGTATCAATTATCCGCCGCCCGGAATCATCTACGAAGTGGAGCGTGAAGAGCATATGGCTAGAGCGGTCAAAGACGTCTGGTACGGCAAGACCAAGCGCAAGAGCTTCGCCCGCAGCGAGGATATCCTGGAGATGCCCTACCTCCTGGAAATCCAGAAGAAGTCCTACAAATGGTTCCTGGAGACGGGCCTCCAGGAAGTGTTCAACGATGTGGATTCCATCACCGACTACGCGGGCAACCTGGAGCTGTCCTTCATCAGCTTCTCCATGGACGACCCCCCCAAGTACACCATTGAGGAGTGCAAGGCACAGGATATGACCTATGCCGCCCCCATGAAGGTGCAGGTCCACCTCCGCAACAAGGCCACCAACGAGATCAAGGAGCAGTCCATTTTCATGGGCGATTTCCCCATCATGACCGACGCGGGCACCTTCGTCATCAACGGCGCGGAGCGTGTCATCGTCTCCCAGCTGGTGCGCTCCCCCGGCGTGTACTTCTCCAAAAATGCGGACAAGGCGGATAACATCACCTTCGCCTCCACCGTTATCCCCTACCGCGGGGCCTGGCTGGAGTATGAGACCGATTTGTCCGACGTGTTCTACGTGCGCATCGATAAAAACCGCAAGCTGCCCGTCACCTGCCTCATCCGGGCCATCGGCCCCCGCAGCGACGCGGGCATCATCGAGCTGTTCGGCGAGGATCCCCGCATCCTGGCCACCCTGGAGAAGGACTCCTGCAAGAGCTATGAGGAGTCCTTGCTGGAAATCTACCGCAAGCTGCGTCCCGGCGAACCCCCCACGGTCGACTCCGCCGAGAGCCTGCTGACCTCCCTGTTCTTCGACCCCCGGCGGTACGACCTGTCCGGGGTGGGCCGGTACAAATTCAACAAGAAGCTGGCCATCTGGACTCGTCTGGCGGGCCAGAAGCTGGGCGCCCCCGTGGCCGACCCCGCCACCGGCGAGATCGTGGCGGAGGCGGGCGAGGTGCTCACCCGGGAGCGGGCCCGGGAGCTGGACGCTCTGGGCGTCAACGAGGCCGTGGTGGAGGTGGACGACCTCCACACCGGCGTGCACATGGTGAAGGTGTTCTCCAACGGCATGGTGGACATGTCCAAGTTTGTGGACTTCGATCCCGCCAAAGCCGGCGTCACCGAGAAGGTGTGCCGGCGCGTCCTTCAGGAGCTGCTGGACAAGCGGGATGCCGAGGCAATGGGCGAGGAGGACTTCTTCGACCTCATCCGTGACCGCATGGACGAGCTGGTCCCCAAGCACATCACTGTGGACGATATTATGGCGTCCATCAATTACCTCAACTGCCTGGCCTTCGGCGTGGGTTCCCCCGACGATATCGACCACCTGGGCAACCGACGCCTGCGCTGCGTGGGCGAGCTGCTGCAAAACCAGTTCCGCATCGGCTTCACCCGCATGGAGCGGGTGATCCGGGAACGGATGACCATTCAGGATCTGGACATTGTGACGCCCCAGTCCCTCATCAACATCCGGCCCGTCACCGCCGCCATTAAGGAGTTCTTCGGCTCCTCCCCCCTGTCCCAGTTCATGGACCAGACCAATCCCCTGGCGGAGCTGACCCACAAGCGCCGCCTGTCCGCCCTGGGCCCCGGCGGTTTGAGCCGTGACCGCGCCTCCTTCGACGTGCGCGACATCCACTATTCCCACTACGGCCGCCTGTGCCCCATCGAGACCCCCGAAGGCCCCAACATCGGCCTGATCTCCTATCTGGCCTCCTATGCCCGGGTGAACCGCTACGGCTTTATTGAGGCCCCCTACCGCCGCACGGAGAAGGTGCTGGACGAGAACGGCAAATGCGTGGCTGTCAGGGTCACCGGTCAGGTGGACTATATGACCGCCGACATGGAGGACGAATTCAATGTGGCCCAGGCCACCGAGCCGGTGGATGGGGACGGCCGCCTTGTCAACGCCCGTGTGGCTTGCCGCCACCGCAACGAAATCATTGAGGTAGACCGGGAGCGGGTGGACTATGTGGACGTGTCCCCCAAGATGATGGTGTCCGTGGCCTCCGCCCAGATCCCCTTCCTCCAGAACGACGACGCCAACCGCGCCCTGATGGGCGCCAACATGCAGCGCCAGGCCGTCCCCCTGCTCACCACCCAGGCCCCCATCGTGGCCACCGGCCAGGAATACAAGAACTGCCAGGACTCCGAGGTGGCCGTACTGGCCGAAGGCGACGGCGTGGTCACCGCCGTGGACGCCACCCATGTGACCGTGCGCTACGACGGCCAGGGTGAGAAGGACTACAAGCTGACCAAGTTCCTGCGCTCCAACCATGGCACCTGCATCAACCAGCGGCCCATCGTGGCCGTGGGCGATCGGATCCGGGCCAGGGATACCCTGGCCGACGGCCCTTCCACCGCCGACGGCGAGATCGCCCTGGGCAAAAACATCCTCATGGGCTTCATGACCTGGGAGGGCTATAACTATGAGGACGCCATCCTGCTCAACGAGCGCATGGTGAAGGAGGACGTGTTCACCTCCATCCACATCGAGGAGTACGAGACCGAGGCCCGGGACACCAAGCTGGGCCCCGAAGAGATCACCCGGGACATCACCAACGTGGGCGAGGACGCCCTGAAAGACTTGGACGAGCGGGGCATCATCCGGGTGGGTGCGGAGGTACGCGCCGGCGACTACCTGGTGGGCAAGGTCACCCCCAAGGGCGAGACCGAGATGACCGCCGAGGAGCGGCTGCTCCGGGCCATCTTCGGCGAGAAGGCCCACGAGACCCGGGACACCTCCCTGAAGGTACCCCACGGCGAGTACGGCATCGTGGTGGACGTAAAGGTATTCACCCGGGAAGAGGGCGCCGAGCTGTCCCCCGGCGTCAACCAGGTGGTCCGCGTCTACATCGCCCAGAAGCGCAAAATCAGCGTGGGCGACAAGATGGCCGGCCGCCACGGCAACAAGGGCGTAGTATCCCGCATCCTTCCCCAGGAGGATATGCCCTTCCTCCCCGACGGCACCCCCCTGGACATTGTGCTGAATCCCCTGGGCGTGCCCTCCCGTATGAACATCGGGCAGGTGCTGGAGGTCCACCTGGGCTACGCCGCCAAGGCCCTTGGCTGGAAGGTGGCCACCCCTATCTTCAACGGCGCCGACGAGCAGGATATCGCCGACACCCTCAAGCTCGCCGGCCTGCGCGAGGACGGCAAGAGCTGGCTGTACGACGGGCGCACCGGCGAGCGGTTCGACAACCCCGTCACCGTGGGCTACGTCTACTTCCTCAAGCTCCACCATCTGGTGGACGACAAGATCCACGCCCGCTCCACCGGCCCCTACTCCCTGGTCACCCAGCAGCCCCTGGGCGGCAAGGCCCAGTTCGGCGGCCAGCGCTTCGGCGAGATGGAGGTGTGGGCGCTGGAGGCCTACGGCGCGGCGTATACCCTGCAGGAAATCCTGACCGTCAAGTCCGACGACGTGACCGGCCGCGTGCGCACCTATGAATCCATCGTCAAGGGCTACAACGTGCCCAAGCCGGGCGTGCCCGAGTCCTTCAAGGTACTGGTGAAGGAGCTCCAGGCCCTGTGCCTGGATATCCAGGTGCTGGACGAGAACGGCAACCAGATTGAGCTCAAGGACGATGACGAGGACAACTACCAGCCCGGCCGCTTCCGCGACGACGACTACGACCACTATCAGGACGTGGGCAGCGAGAGCGAGTTTGCCGACGCGGGCTTTACCATGAAGGAGACCAGCGACGACGACGACCTGGCCGCCGCTGACGACGACGGCGCCGAAGAGGACGGCCTCTTCGGCGGCGAGGACTGAGAAGGGAGGGTGAAATAATGAGCTACGCTGAATTCAACGCCATCCGCATCGGCATCGCCTCCCCGGAGCAGATCCGCGATTGGTCCTATGGCGAGGTAAAAAAGCCGGAGACCATCAACTACCGCACCCTCAAGCCGGAACGGGACGGACTGTTCTGTGAGCGCATCTTTGGTCCCACCAAGGACTGGGAGTGCCACTGCGGCAAGTACAAGAAGATCCGCTTCAAAGGCAAGGTGTGCGACCGCTGCGGCGTGGAGGTCACCCGGGCCAAGGTCCGCCGGGAGCGCATGGGCCACATTGAGCTGGCCGCCCCGGTGAGCCATATCTGGTATTTCAAGGGCATCCCCTCCCGGATGGGGCTGCTGCTAGATATCAGCCCCCGGATTCTGGAAAAGGTGCTGTACTTCGCCGCCTATATCGTCACCGATCCTGGCCCCGACTACACCCACCTGACCCGCAACCAGATTCTTACCGACGCGGAGTACAAGAAGCTGCGGGAGTATTACGAGGACGACTTCGACGCCGGCATGGGCGCGGAGGCCGTGAAAAAGCTGCTGGCCGACCTGGATCTGGAGGAGCTGTCCGCCTCCCTGCGCGCCCAGATGAAGGACGCCAGCGGCCAGAAGAAGGCCAAGCTGGTCAAGCGGCTGGAGGTGGTGGACGCCTTCCGCATCTCCGGCAACAAGCCGGAATGGATGATTATCGACGTCCTGCCCGTCATCCCCCCCGAGCTGCGCCCCATGGTGCAGCTGGACGGCGGGCGCTTCGCCACCTCCGACCTGAACGACCTGTACCGCCGGGTCATCAACCGCAACAACCGCCTGAAGCGGCTCATCCAGCTCAACGCCCCCGACATCATCGTGCGCAACGAAAAGCGGATGCTCCAGGAGGCGGTGGACGCCCTGATCGACAACGGCCGCCGGGGCCGCGCCGTCACCGGGGCCAATAACCGGGCCCTCAAATCCTTGTCCGACCTGCTCAAGGGCAAGCAGGGCCGCTTCCGCCAGAACCTGCTGGGCAAGCGTGTGGACTACTCCGGGCGCTCCGTCATCGTGGTGGGCCCCGAGCTGAAAATCTACCAGTGCGGCGTGCCCAAGGAGATGGCTATTGAGCTGTTCCGGCCCTTCGTCATGAAGAAGCTGGTGGAGAGCGGCATCAGCAACATCAAGGCCGCCAAGAAGGAAGTGGACAAGGGCACCCCCGCCGTGTGGGACGCCCTGGAATCCGTCATCAAGGAGCATCCCGTCATGCTCAACCGCGCCCCCACCCTCCACCGCCTGGGCATCCAGGCCTTCGAGCCGGTGCTGGTGGAGGGCCGGGCCATGAAGCTCCACCCCCTGGTGTGTACCGCCTTCAACGCCGACTTCGACGGCGACCAGATGGCCATCCACGTCCCCCTGTCCGCCGAGGCCCAGGCCGAGGCCCGCATCCTCATGCTGGCCGCCAACAACCTGCTCAAGCCCTCCGACGGCGGGCCGGTCACCGTGCCTACCCAGGACATGGTGCTGGGCTCCTACTACCTGACCTACGAGCGGGACCCCGCCTACGACCCTGATTTTGCCTATCAGACCCCCGCCGACGCCGCCAAGGCGCTGTCCGACGGCGCGGTGACTGAGAACGACCGGGTGTGGGTCTGGGATGGGGAGGCAAACCGCTGGTACCGCACCACCCCCGCCCTGTGCGCCCAGGCCGCAGACGGCAAGGCGAAAGAGGTATACAGCGTATTCTCCGACGACAACGAGGCCCAGCTGGCCTACGCCGAGGGCATCCTGGAGCTCCACGAACCCATCCTGGTCCGCCGCTATGCGGAAATCGGCGGTGAGACGCGCCACAAGCTGGTGCGCACCACCGTGGGCCGCCTGCTCTTTAACGAGGGCATCCCCCAGGATCTGGACTTTGTGGACCGCTCCGACCCCGAGCAAGTCTTTGAGCCGGAAATCAACTTCATCTGCGGCAAGAAGCAGCTGGGCAAGATCGTGGACCGCTGCATCGCCAAGCACGGCTTTACCCGCTCCGCCGAGGTGCTGGACACCATCAAGGCCCGGGGTTACAAGTTCTCCACCCGGGGCGCCCTCACCGTGGCCATCGCCGACATGACCGTCCCCGACGAGAAGCGGGAGCTTATCGCCGCCACCGAGAAGGAAGTCGTCAAGATCGAGAACCAGTACAAGCGGGGCTTTCTCACCAACGACGAGCGCTACCGCCTGGTGGTGTCCGCCTGGGAAAAGACCACCGCCGACGTGTCCGACGCCCTCCAGGCGTCCATGGACCGCTACAACCCCATCTTCATGATGGCGGATTCCGGCGCCCGTGGTTCCCAGGCCCAGATCCGCCAGCTGGCCGGTATGCGCGGCCTGATGGCCGACACCTCGGGCCGCACCATCGAGATCCCCATCAAGTCCAACTTCCGCGAGGGCCTGACCGTGCTGGAGTACTTCATCTCCTCCCGGGGCGCCCGTAAGGGCATGGCGGACACCGCCCTGCGTACCGCCGACTCCGGTTATCTGACCCGCCGCCTGGTGGACGTGTCCCAGGAGGTCATCATCCGCGAGGAGGACTGCCAGACCCACGACGGCATCACCGTGTCCGAGATCAATGAGAACGGCCAGATTATCGAGACCCTGGAGGAGCGCCTGCGCGGCCGCTACCTGGCAGAGGACGTGACGGACTTTGAGACCGGCAGGGTGCTGGCCGGCCGGGACACGCTGGTGGACGGCGAACTGGCCAAGCGCATCGAACACAAGCTCCGCGCCCAGGCCGAAGCCGAGGGAGAGCCGGAGCGCAGGATCTCCGTCAAGGTGCGCTCCGTGCTCACCTGCGAGGCCCATTCCGGCGTGTGCGCCAAGTGCTACGGCATGAACCTGGCCTTTGGCGAGCCCGTGGGCCAGGGCGAGGCGGTGGGCATCATCGCCGCCCAGTCCATCGGCGAGCCGGGCACCCAGCTGACCATGCGTACCTTCCACACCGGCGGCGTGGCCGGCGGCGACATCACCCAGGGCCTTCCCCGCGTGGAAGAGCTGCTGGAGGCCCGCAAGCCCAAGAAAATGGCCCAGCTGGCTGAGATTTCCGGCGTGGTCGCCGTGGAGGAGACCAAGCGGGCCACCCTGTGCAACGTCACCATCACCGCCGACGACGGCGAGGTGGTCACCTATGCCCTGCCCTACAGCTCCGGCATCCGGGTGAAGTCCGGCGACCAGGTGAAGAAGGGCCAGCGCCTCACCGAGGGCGCGCTGTCCCCCCACGAGGTGCTGCGCATCCGGGGCGTGGACGCGGTGCACAACTACCTGATCCAGGAGGTCCAGAAGCCCTACCGCC
The DNA here is from genome assembly GCA_910588105.1 of uncultured Oscillospiraceae bacterium. Classification (GTDB taxonomy): domain Bacteria; phylum Bacillota; class Clostridia; order Oscillospirales; family Oscillospiraceae; genus Enterenecus. Next base: position 42,774 of record CAJUQD010000002.1, read on the forward strand.
AGCAGGGCGTGGACATCAACGACAAGCACATTGAGGTCATTGTCCGGCAGATGATGCGCAAGGTGCGGGTGGAGGACGCCGGCGATTCCAACCTGCTGTCCGGCTCCACCATTGACATCATTGAGTTCCGCGACGCCTGCGCCGCCATCCGGCAGCGCACCGAGGCCGGGGAGACCCGGGAGGACGGAGAACCGCTGGTCCTGCCCACCTGCACCCGGCTGCTGCTGGGCATTACCAAGGCGTCGCTGGCCACCGAGTCCTTCCTGTCCGCCGCCTCCTTCCAGGAGACCACCAAGGTGCTCACCGAGGCCGCCATCAAGGGCAAGGTGGACCACTTGCTGGGCCTGAAGGAAAACGTCATCATCGGAAAGCTGATCCCCGCGGGCTCCGGCCTTGCCGCCTACCGCAAGCTGGACGAGATTGAGGACGAGGTTCACGAGGAAAACCGCTTCCGCGAAGTAGCCGCCCTGGCTGACGGCCCGCGTGAGGAGGATGACCTCCCCGGCGATGACGACGCCCTTGAGCCAGACGAGCCCGAGGAGGAGGACGAGATTCTGTCCATCTCCCTGGACGATGGCGGGGCTGCCCCGGAATAAGTGAAGAACCGGCCCCGCCCCTCTGGGGCGGGGCCGGTTTCCCTTTGCCGGCAGGCAAAAAATTTTCTCTTCCCATCTTGTATCTTCCGCCGCTTTTCGGTATGATATATTTTTATAACAACATTTTGGGGTGACACAATATGGCGCTGTCAAACGAAACCTGCCGGCAGTATACCGCCATCCTCCACGAGGAGCTGGTCCCCGCCCTGGGCTGCACCGAGCCTATCGCCGTGGCCTACGCCGCCGCCCGGGCCGCCCGGGAACTGGGCGGCCCCGCCCAGGAGGTGTCCATCTGCGTCAGCGGGAACATCATCAAAAACGTGAAGAGCGTGGTGGTCCCCAACACCGGCGGACTGCGGGGACTGGAGGCCGCGGCGGCGGCGGGCATCGTCGCCGGGGAGGCGGACCGGGAGCTGGAGGTCATCTCCAACGTCACCCCGGAACAGCGCCGGCGGATCGCCGCCTACCTGAAGCAGGCCCGCTTTGCCGTCAGCCGCTCCGGTTCCGGCCTCATTTTCGACATCGACATCACCCTCAAGGGGGCCGGGCATTCCGCCCGCTGCCGCATTGCCGGGCACCACACCCATGTGGTCCTGCTGGAGCGGGACGGCCATCCCCTCATTAACCAGCCCCCGGCGGAGGAACAACCCGAGGCCTATGCCACGGACCGGTCCCTGCTCAACGTGGCGGATATCGTCACCTTCGCCGATGAAACGCCGCTGGACGGCCTGCGGGAGCTGCTGGACCGGCAGGTCAGCTATAACATGGCCATCGCCCAGGCCGGGCTGGACCAGTCCTTCGGCGCGCGCATCGGCCAGATCCTGCTGGACGCCTACGGCGACACCGTGTCCAACCGGGCCAAAGCCCTGGCTGCCGCCGCCTCCGACGCCCGCATGAACGGCTGCGGCCTGCCCGTGGTCATCAACTCCGGCAGCGGGAACCAGGGCATCACCGCCTCGGTGCCGGTGGTGGTTTACGCCCGAGAGCTGGGGGTGTCCCAGACCTCCCTGTACCGGGCGCTGATTGTGTCCAACCTCATCACCATCCACCTGAAAACCGGCATAGGGCGGCTGTCCGCCTACTGCGGGGCCATCTCCGCCGGGTGCGGCGCGGGCAGCGGCGTGGCCTACCTCTACGGCGGCAGGCAGGACCGCATCGCCCACACCATCGTCAATGCCCTGGCCATCAACTCCGGCGTGATCTGCGACGGCGCAAAGTCCAGCTGTGCGGCCAAGATCGCCTCGGCTGTCGAGGCTGGGCTGCTGGGGATGCAGATGGCCCAACACGGCAGCGAGTTCGTGGGCGGCGATGGCATCGTTATCAAGGGCGTGGAGAACACCATCCGCAATGTGGGGCGGCTGGCTCGGGAGGGCATGGCCCAGACCGACAAAAAGATCATCGACATCATGCTGGAGCCCTCGGGCGGCCAGCGCTGAGCACAAAAAAAGGGGAGGGCCGCCCGGTTGGGTGGTCCTCCCCCTTTTCCGAATGATCCCGGCCAGGCCGGGGCACGATTACTTCAGGCCGTTCTCGTAGGCCTCAATCATTTTCTTGACCATCTGGCCGCCCACGGAGCCGGCCTGCTTGCTGGTCAGATCGCCGTTGTAGCCCTGCTTCAGGTTGACGCCGACCTCGTTGGCCGCCTCCATCTTGAACTTGTCCATAGCCTCGCGGGCGCCGGGCACCACCAGACGGTTAGAATTATTCGTGTTAGACATATCCGTATTCTCCTTTTTGAATCTTTGTTTGTCGGATCGGAATCCGAGCATAGTTTGAGCCATCCCGGTTTTTATATGCGAAACCCGTACTGGTAAGTTTAGGCGCTGTTTGAAAGCCGTTTGGGCATGGCGGTAATCTTCAAACAGGCCCTAGGCTTGCGCGGCCCGGATGCCGGGCGGTATGTCCAACACTTTTTTGTGTTATTCTTTGTGCTCCTCCACATCGTCCAGCTGGTCCCGCCTGCGCTTATAGACCCCGCGCAATACCTCCAGCAGCACGAAACACACAGCAAACACAGCGGCCATGGGCAGCACAATCCCCCACGCCAGCTCCAGGCTGGCCGGCTTGCGCAGCACCAAAAACGCTCTGAGCGCATAAACGGCTCCCAGGGCCAATGCCGCCCCTGCGCTGAACACCACGTTTGTTTTTCTCGAAGGCTGATAACTCACCGACCACAGCCCGTTTTTCAGACATAGAACCGTGACGCAGCCGCCGGCAATGAGCAGCGCGGCCAGCTCCCCGGCAATCTCCCGGAAACCGGCGCCCATCAGCGCCTGCCCCACCACTATGGCGCACAGCGTCCAGAATGTAATCCAAAAGCTGTGCTCCTCCAATTTCATCAGCTGGAGCTTCTGCATTTCGTCCATTTTTTTGGCCTCCTTTTTACTGTTCATCGTCATTCTCCTCTCCGAACAGCTCGTCCAATGTTTTCCCCAACACCTTACAAATTGCGCGGCAAAGCCTGATTGTGGGGTTATAATTCCCCTGTTCTATGGCGTTCATGGTCTGGCGCGACACGCCCACGGCATCTGCCAGCGCTTTTTGCGTCATGTCAAGCTCCGCTCTCGCGGATTTGATTTTGACATTTCGGGCCATAGGAATCACCTCCACCATTAGATTACTATATATTTTAATTTTTGTCAAGTATATATTACATTTCTGTTGAAACAAATGGGAGACCGCCCCGATACCGGGCACGGCCTCCCTCTCTAGCCTCAAAAGATGCTCAGATAGAGCTCCTGGCTCAGCCGCTCCAACAGCCGGATGCCCGCCACGCTATTTCCCTTGCGGTCCAGGGCCGGACCGAATATGCCGATGCCCATCCGGGTGGGCACTACCGCCATGATGCCGCCCCCCACGCCGCTCTTGGCCGGGACGCCCACCCGCAGGGCGAACTCTCCCGATCCATCGTACATCCCGCAGGTCATCAGCACTGCGTTGACATATCGGGACATGGCTGCGGGAAATACCCGCTCATTGGAGGCAGGCAGCCGCCCACGGTTGGACAGCACCGCCCCGATGTGGGCCAGCGCCCGGCAGTCCGCCCGGATAGAGCAGGCCCGGAAATAGCAGTCCAGCACCTCCTCCACGTCGTCCTCCAACAGCCCGTGGAATTTGAGCAGGTAGGCCAACGCCCGGTTTTTACTGCCATGGCTCTTTTCCGAGCGGTATACCGCCTCGTCCACGCCGATCTCCCCGTCTCCCGCCAGCCGCCGGGTCAGCTCCAGCAGCCGCTGGAACCGCTCATCGTAGCTGCGCCCATAGATCAGGCTGCACATGACAATAGCCCCCATGTTGACCATGGGGTTAATATTCCCGCTGTCCAGCGCCTGGTCCCCGGCGTTAATAGCGTCGAAGGGCTTGCCGGTGGCCTCCACCCCCACCCGGCGGGTGACGAACTCCGCTCCGTTGTCCAACAGCGCCTGGAGCAGCAAAATGGGCTTGACCACGCTCTGGATGGTAAACGGCCTGCGGCAGTCCCCCGCCCAGGCGTGCTTCCCCTCGCTACCGATGACGTAAATCCCCAGGGCATCCGGGTCTCCCTTCGCCAGCTCCGGAATATAGTCCGCCACCCGCCCCTTGCCGGTAAAGGGGCGGCATTCCTCCAGCAGCCGCTCCAACAGTTCCTCCATGCGCTCTCCCCCGTTTCAGCCCGGTCCGCCGCCAGGCCCGATTTGAAACAATTATACCATTGCGGCAGCTGAAAATCCAGGCAATGCGCACTGATTTTTTATCCGGCCGGAATTTTTCTTCCTGTTCCCGCCGAAAAAGGAAATTTGATTGTAATTTTAGATAAAAGGCATTATAATAAGAACGAAGAGATTGAGTGGCAGAGTGCGGGACTGCCTGTTGGCCATACTGGAAAGGAGTTGTCCGTTTGTTTACTGAGGTGAGGCAGACCAATAAGCCGCTGCCGGTGCTGGTGGCGGATGAGATCACCAAACTGGTGGTGGACGGGGTATTCAAGCCGGGTGACCGGCTGCCCAGCGAGTATGAGCTGGCCCAGCGGCTGGGCGTTGGGCGCAGCACGGTGCGGGAGGCCACCAAGCTGCTGGTGAGCCAAAACATCTTGGAGATCCATCGGGGCAACGGCACCTTCGTCTGCCAGCAGACCGGCGTGGCCGAGGACCCCCTGGGGCTGAAGTTCATCCAGGATAAGAAAAAGCTGGGCCTGGACTTGTGCGAGATCCGCTTCATGATTGAGCCCCAAATCGCCATGCTGGCCGCGCGCAACGCCACCCAGGAGGAGATTGACCGTATCCAGTCCCTGTGCGACCAGGTACGGGATCTGATCTATGCCGGTGAAAATTATGGCGAAAAGGACAGGGAACTGCACACCTTGATCGCCTCATGCACCCGCAACAGCGTGATCCCCAACCTGATCCCCATTTTAAACGAAGCCATCCCGCTGTTCATTGACATCACCCGCCAGTCGGTGAAAATGGAGACCATCCAGACCCACCAGGCGGTGGTGGACGCCATCCGCGCCCGGGACGGCCAGGCCGCCTACGACGCCATGTGGCAGCACCTGGAGGACAATAAGCGAAGCATCGAAGCCATCCCGGACCAGCCCTAGGGCACGGGATGGCCTCTTTTTGTCCCGGGCTTGTTCACAGTATCCACAAAAACGCGCCAGCTATTTTGTGGACATACACAAAAAAATTTGTGAGACTTGACTTTTATTGGTTGTGTTGCTATACTCTCCTCAGACATAAGACGTCTGACGTTACACGTCGGATAATATGGAGGAGATTGCATATGTATCGAAGTGAAGCCGTGCGGGCGCAGGCGCCGGAGATGGATCCGCTGCGCCTGGGCATGGGCTGGCGGCTGGAGGATCTGGAAAAGCCCCAGATTCTGGTGGAGAGCACCTTTGGAGACAGCCACCCCGGCAGCGCCCACCTGCTGGAGCTGGTGGAGCTGGCCCGCCGGGGCGCGGACGAGGCCGGGGCCAAGGCCGCCCGGTATTTCGTCACCGACATCTGCGACGGCCAGGCCCAGGGACACGACGGCATCAACTACTCCCTGGCCAGCCGGGACATGATCGCCGGCATGGTGGAGCTGCACAACAACGCCACCCCCTTTGACGCGGGCGTGTTCATCGCCAGCTGCGACAAGGGCTTGCCCGGGATGCTTATGGGGATCGGCCGCACCAACCTGGGCGCGGTGGTGGTCACCGGGGGCGTGATGGAGGCGGGGCCCGGCCTGCTCACCCTGGAGCAGATCGGAGCCTACAGCGCCCAATGCCAGCGGGGGGAGATCAGCCGGGAGCAGTTCACCTATTATAAGCACAACGCCTGTCCCTCCTGCGGAGCGTGCAGCTTTATGGGCACGGCGGGCACCATGCAGGTGATGAGCGAAGCGCTGGGGCTGGCCCTTCCGGGCAGCGCCCTGCTGCCCGCCACCTGCCGGGAACTGAGGGACATGGCCTACCGAGCCGGGCGCCAGGCGGTGGAGCTGGCCCGTGCCGGAGTCACCGCCCGTGATATCGTCACCAAGCAGAGCTTTGAAAACGCCATCATGGTCCACGCCGCCATCTCCGGCTCCACCAACGCCATTCTGCACCTGCCCGCCATTGCCCACGAATTTGGCGTAAGACTGGACGCGGACGACTTCGAACGCATCCACAAAGACGCCCGCTATATCTTGGACGTACGCCCGGCGGGCCGGTGGCCATCGGAATACGTATACTACGCGGGAGGCGTGCCCGCCATTATGGACGAGCTGCGGAATATCCTCCACCTGGACGCCATGACCGTCACAGGCAAAACCGTGGGCGAAAACCTTAATGAACTGCGCGTAAGTGGGTATTATGACAAGTGCGGGGCCCTGCTGGAAAAGACCGGGCTGTCCAAGCGGGATATCATCCGTCCCTACGATGACCCCATCGGCAGCCAGGGCACCATCGCCATTCTGCGGGGCAACCTGGCCCCGGAGGGGGCGGTGGTCAAACACTCCGCCGTGCCGGAGGAGATGCACCGGGCGGTTTTGCGGGCCAGGCCCTTTGACTGCGAGGAGGACGCCATCGCGGCGGTGCTGGCCCGGAACATCCAGCCCGGCGACGCGGTGTTCATCCGCTATGAGGGTCCCAAGGGCAGCGGAATGCCCGAAATGTTCTACACCACCGAAGCCATCTCCTCCGACGGGGAGTTGGGCCGGAGCATCGCGCTGATCACCGACGGGCGGTTCTCCGGTGCTTCCAAGGGCCCCGTCATCGGCCATGTCTCCCCCGAGGCGGCGGAGGGCGGCCCCATCGCCCTGGTAGAGGAGGACGACCTCATTGAAATCGACATACCCGCCCGGGTGCTGGCCATTGTGGGCACCCAGGGCGTGCGCCGCACGCCGGAGGAAATTGAATCCATCCTGCTCCAGCGGCGGACGTCCTGGATTCCCAAGCCCCGGCGGTATCCCTCTGGCGTGCTGAAGATTTACGCCCAGCACGCCGTGGGGCCCATGAAGGGCGGCTACATGGAATAAGGAGGGCTGAACCATGAAAAAACTGAGGACAGGTATCATCGGCTGCGGCAAGGTGGGCAGCTTCCACGCCCAGGCGTACGCCCGGCTGCCCGGCAGCGAATTTGCCGCCGTGTGCGACGCGGACCGGGGCCGGGCGGAGGCCTTTGCCTCCCAGTGGGGGGTGCGGGCCTACACCGATGTGGAACAGATGTGCCGGGAGGCACAGCTGGACATTGTGAGCGTGTGCACTCCCCACCCCCTCCACGCCAACCCCGCGGTGGCCGCCGCCAACTGCGGCTGCCACGTGCTGGTGGAAAAGCCTCTGGCCTCCACCCTGGCCGACTGCGATGCCATCATTAAGGCGGGTGAGCGTAACTGCGTCACCATCGGCACCATGGTGCAGCGCCGGTTCTACCGTCCTTGTATGCGCATCCACCAGGCCATTGAGGACGGAAAGCTGGGCAAACCCGTGCTGGGCATGGTGACCATGCTGGGCTGGCGGGATGAGGATTACTACCGCAGCGACCCCTGGCGGGGCAGCTGGGAGGGCGAGGGCGGCGGTGTGCTGGTCAACCAGGCGCCCCACCAGCTGGACCTGCTGTTATGGTACATGGGGGAGGTGGACGAGGTCTACGGCGTGTGGAAAAACCTGAACCACCCCTATATCGAGGTAGAGGACACCGCAGTGGCGGTGGTAAAGTTCAAAAGCGGCGGTGTGGGCAGCATCGTGGTCAGCAACAGCCAGAACCCCGCGCTGTACGGCAAGGTTCACATATTCGGGGACAACGGCGCTGCCGCCGGGGTGCAGACGGACGGGGGCGCCATGTTCATCGCGGGCATGTCCTCCATCACCGAGCCCCCGGTGAACGACCTGTGGACGGTGCCCGGCGAGGAGGAGCTTCTCCCCCGCCGCCAGGAGGAGGATCGGGCGTTTTTCAACAGCGTTGACTCCATGCACCACTACCACGCCCAGCAGATTCAAGACTTCCTGGACGCGGTGGCCCAGGGCCGCAAGCCCCTGGTGGACGCGGCGGAGGGACGCCGGACGGTGGAGCTGTTCACCGCCATCTACCGCAGTACAAGGGACAACGCCGTCATCAAATTCCCGCTGAAGTGAGGAGGGGTTCCCATGCTGATCTCCTACAATGAGGCCTGCGCCAAGGACTGCTCTACCCTGGAGCAGGATCTGGATCTGTGCGAGCGGTCGGGCTTTGACTGCATCGAGCTGCGGCTGGACATGCTGCGGGACTATCTCACCCGCCGCTCAGTGGACGAGCTGGCCGGCTTTTTCCAAACCAGCCGCCTGCGCCCCCACGCCTTCAACGCCCTTTACCTCTACCCGGAATTTCTCGGCCCGGAGGACGACCCGGAGCGGCAGGCGGCCCTGCTGGAAGAGTTCAACCTGAGCTGCCGGGTGGGCCGGGCCATCGGGAGCGAATACCTCATCGTCGTCCCGCCCCTCCAGCGGGACCCGGCGGGCGGGCCCTACACGGGCAGCTGGGAAGACACCTTTGCCGCCTGTGTGCGCATACTCTCCCGCCTGTCCGACCTGGCCTTGCCCTATGGCATGAAGCTGTGCTTCGAGCTGGTGGGCTTCGAGCGCTCCAGCGTGCGCAGCGTGGCCCAGGCGGACGCCATCGTCCGGGCGGTGAACCGGCCTAACGTGGGCTTTGTGTTCGACTCATATAACATGTACCTCAACGGCGGCAGCAATGACTTTACCGCCATCGGCTCCGTCCAGCCGGAAAAAATCTTCGCCGCCCACCTGATGAGCGCCGACGACGTCCCCCCGGAGCTCCGGGGTCAGGACAAGCGCCGGTTCTGCGGCGGCGGCGCGGTGGACACCGGCGCATTCCTCCGGGAGCTGAAGCGGGCGGGCTACCGGGGTATCGCCTCGGTGGAGACCTTCCGCCCCGAGTACTGGGACAGGCCTCCCGAATGGGTCATTGCCGAGGCCTATCGGACCACCCGGGCGGAGCTGGAGCGCAGCGGCTGCCTCTCATAAAGATTTTAGGCGGCCCGGGCCGCTTAAAATAAAACAGTGCCGCGCACCCTGCGCGGCGCGAAAACGATCAAAGAAAGAGGAGGAAACATTATGGACGTAACGCGCTTACTCATCGCCCTGGTCGTCGGCATGGCCGTACTCATCGTGCTGATTATGAAGACCAAGCTGCACCCGGCGCTGTCGCTGGTGATCTCCGCCGTCGTGGTGGGCATCGTGGGCGGCGTGGGACTGACGGCCATCCCGGGCCTCATCACCTCGGGCTTCGGCAACACGCTGGCGGGCATCGGCCTGGTCATCGCCTTTGGCTGCATGATGGGCCAGATTATGGAGGAGACCAACGCCGCAAAGGTCATGGCCCACACCTTCATCAAGGCCCTGCGGGGCAAAAATGAGGAAGTGGCCATGGGCATCACCGGCTTTCTGGTATCCATCCCCATCTTCTGCGATTCCGCTCTGATCGTTCTGGCCCCGCTGGTCAAGTCTATCTCCCAGGCCAAGAAGAAGTCCCTCACCGGCCTGGCGCTGATTATGGCCTGCTGCCTGAACATCACCCACACCTCCGTGCCTCCCACACCCGGCCCCCTGGCGGTAGTGGCCCAGTTTGGCGACACCATCGACCTGGGCGCCTACATCCTGTTCGGCATCGCCATGGGCATCCCCCTGATGATCGTCATCATCATCATGGGCCGCATCGTGGGCCGCAAGTGGTATAAAATCGTGGACGAAAACGGTGAGATCATCGACGTCTCCCCCGAGCAGGCCAAGGAGTACGCCGTCCTGTCCTCCCAGCCCACCGTCCCCGAGCTGGATCCCAACGAGACCTATCCCTCCGCCTTTATGGCCTTCGCCCCCATCCTGATCCCCGTGGTGCTCATTCTGCTCAGCACCGTCACCAGCATGGTCTACAAGGGAGAGGACAATATCGTCACCCAGCTCATCGCCTTCTTCGGCAGCCCGGTCATCGCCATTGCCATCGCGCTGCTGGTGTCCATCTACGGCCTTGCGGGCAATAAGTCCCGCCAGGAGGTGCTGGACTGCCTGGAGCGGGGTGTCAAGAGCTGCGGCACCATCATCCTCATCACCGGCGCGGGAGGCGCCTTCGGCAACATCATCAAGTCCAGCGGCATCGGCGATGTCATCGCCCAGGGGCTGGCAAACAGCAACCTCCCCGTGCTGCTCCTCCCCTTCCTGGTGGCCGCCATCCTGAAGCTGGTGCTGGGCAGCGGCACCGTGGCCATGACCACCACCGCCACCATCTGCGCCCCCATTCTGATGCAGATTCCCGGCACCAACATGATGTTCTGCGCCTACGCCGCCTGTATCGGCGCGCAGGTGTTCTCCCTGCACAACGACAGCTTCTTCTGGGTGCTCACCCGCACCTTCAAGCTGGACAAGCTGGACGTGCAGATCTTTGGCTACGAGGCCATGCAGTTCATCTGGTCCTGGGTCGGCTTCGGCATTCTCAGCATTGTCAACCTGATTTTCTAATACCAAACTGGCGGGGGCCCGGAGGAACGCTCCGGGCTCCCGCGCCATAGAAAGGAGAACCAATATGCGTTTTGGCTGCTGCGGAAGCCTTGTGGCCTCCGCCCCCGACCGCACGGGGGTGGAAATCGTGGAACGGCTGGCGGAATACGGCTATGACTATATCGAGCTGCCCCTGGCGGAAATGATGGAGCTGGACGGCGGCGCGTTTGGCGCGCTGCGAAGCCGGGTGGAGCGCAGCTCCCTGCGCTGCGAGGCCTGCAACAACTTCTTCCCCGCCCGGGTGCGGCTCACCGGGCCGGAGGCGGATCCGGGGGCCGCCCGGGACTATTGCGTCCGGGCGCTGGACCGGGCGGCGGAGCTGGGCGCGGCGGTGGTGGTCTTTGGCAGCGCCGGGGCCAAGCGGGTGCCCGTCGGCTTTTCCATGGAACGGGCCTGGGAGCAGGTGGCGGACATCACCCGGTACGCGGGTGAAGAGGCCGCAAAGCGGGGCATCACCATCGCCATTGAGCCGGTGCGCCACCCGGACTGCAACATCATCAACACCTTCGCCGAGGGCGTATCCATGGCCAGGGAGACCGGCCTGGACAGCGTAAAGGTGCTGGTGGATCTTTACCATCTGGCATGCGAGGGGGAGAACCCCGATATCCTGCGCCAATACGGGGCGGAATACCTGCGCCATGTCCACTTTTCCTACCCCAATTTCCCCGAAATCGACGGCGTATCCGGCCCGGAACAGCTGCGCGGCATGTTCGAGGGCGAGCTGGACCGGCGGGGCTGGTGGCGGACCTGGCCCTCCAGCCGGGAGGAGTGGGGCTACGCCCCGTTTATCCAGGCATTGAAGGGGTGCAGCTATGACGGGCGGATCAGCATTGAGGCCCCCGTCGGGAACTTTGAGGTGCAGGCCCCCCGCACCCTCGCTTTTTTGAAGGAAGCGTTTTAAGATGGAGCAGACCATGATGAACAGGCTGGCTGTCCGCCGCCGGGTGGTTTTGGGCGCATACGCCGTCACCGTGGCCGCCTATGCGGCGGCTGTGGCCATGATCCTGGTGGAGCTTGGCATTGCCGTTTGGATTGTGAACCTCACCACAGTCTTTTATATCCTGGTGGTGCGGGCGCTGGACAAGGGGTATGACCGGGCTTTTGCCCGGGCCAATCTGACCATGAGCTGCGGACAGCGGCTCAACCAGCTCCAGATAGCGGACAAAGGCGGCCTGACCCGGGAGGATGTCCGGGCCGGGGGGCTCTTCCCCCTCCGCCGGGAGGGAAAGGAGCTGGTGTGCGGCATGGACGTCCAGGGCCGGGCGGGAGATGTCCGGGTGCGGATATGCGAGCTCACCGCCTACTGCGAGATATTCGGAGAAAAGGAAAAGCTGGCCCTGCTCAACGGCCTGTGGATGGAGGCGCGCCTTCCCGGCAGTACCGGGCTGCACCTGACCTTGGTTCAGCACGGCGCGCTGGACCCGGACACCGCCGCCGCCTTTTACGCGGGCCAGGGCCTGACGCGCCTTCCCCTTGGGGAGGGCGCCCTGCGGGACGGCTTTACCCTCTATGGGGACGAGGCGGGCGCGAAGGCGGCGGCACGGTTTGCCCGCCGGTGCGTACCGCTGGCCCAGCAGGCCGGCAGGGCGGGCCATAAGCTGGTACTCTCCCTGCACGGGGATGCCGTCCACGTCTTTCTCTCCGGCCGCAGCCTCACCTTCCGCACCCCCATCCGTGGCCGCCTCACCCCGGAAATCGTGGGCTGGGACCGGCTTCCCGAACTTTCCCTGCTGCTCACCCTGGCCAAAGAGAGCGGGCCGCAAAAATCCTCCCCGTGATTTTCGCGGCCCGCCCTTTCCGCCTTTCATAGAAGCGCAGCCCCGGCATCCCCGTCCCACCGGCTCCCGCTTCAAAACCGCCCTCCCTTTCCCGTCTGCGTATTGCCCTTTTTCCTCCCACGTATTATAATAGGGCCGTAATTCTGGATGACGCCCCGGCGCCGGGGCGGAAGGGGGACAGGCAGATGGACATGGAAGAGATACGCGCCCTGCGGCACACCCTGCACGGCTGCCCGGAGCGCTCGGGGCAGGAGGCGCGCACACGGGCGGTTTTGACGGACTTTTTGGCCCGGCGCACCACCCTGGAGCTGCGTCCCTGCGGGGCGGGCTTTTACGCCGCCCACCGGGAGCCGGAGGCGGAGAAGCCCCCGCTGGCCCTCCGGGCGGACTACGACGCGCTGGCGCTGCCCGGCGGCGTGGCGGCCCACCTGTGCGGCCACGACGGGCACGCCGCCGCCCTGTGCGCCGCCGCCCTGTCCGTCCAGGGGGAGCGGCTGGGCCGGGACGTGTTCTTCCTCTTCCAGCCCGCCGAGGAAACCGGGACAGGCGCGCCGGGCTGCCTGGAGCTGTTCGAGCGGGAACAGGTGGCCCAGATCTACGGGGCCCACAACCTGCCCGGCCTCCCCCTGGGGCGGGTGGTCACCCGGCCCGGGACCTTCGCCTGCGCCTCCCGGGGGGTCACGCTGTCCTTTCTCGGGCGGCCCACCCACGCCGCCTACCCCGAGCACGGCCTCTCCCCCGCCCCGGCGGTGGGGCGGCTGCTGTGCGCCCTGCCCGGGCTGTCCGACCCCGCCCGGTTCGGCGGCATGACGCTGTGCACCGTCATCGGCACGCAGATGGGGGAGCGCGCCTTCGGTACCGCCGCCGCCCGGGCGGAGGTGTGGCTCACCCTCCGGGCCGAACGGGACGAGGATCTGGAGCTGCTGTTTGCCGGCCTGCTCCGGCTGGCCCAATCGCTGGCCGCCGAGTACGGGCTGGCCTTTGACCACCAGGTGCAGGACGTGTTCCCCGCCACCGTCAACGACCCCGCCTGCGCCCAACGGGTGCTGGAGCTGTGCGGTGGCTCGGTGCTGGACGCCCCCATGCGCTGGAGCGAGGACTTCGGCCACTACCTGCGCCGCCGCCCCGGCGCCTTCTTCGGCATCGGCGCGGGAGAGGGCTGCCCGCCCCTCCACACCCAGGACTACCAGTACCCGGACGCCCTGCTGGAGCCCACCGCCGCCGCCTTCCGGGCCCTGCTGCTGGGCTGAGAAGAACCTGTCCGCGCAAAAACGCCGCCGCGAGCGCTTCACGCTCACGGCGGCGTATCCTGTCTTTGTGCGCGGGGAAATCCGTCACCCCTGCCTCCCGCAGTGGGCGTTGCGCCACTCCCCGGCGGACACCCCTTCCAGCTTCTTGAATACCCGGGAAAAATGGGCGGTGTCGGCATAGCCCACCTGCTCGGCGATCTCGCTGATGCGCAGGGCCGGGTTCTCCAGCAGCTCCTTGGCCCGGCGGACCCGCTCGGCGTTGAGCAGGTCGTAAAAGGTCTGCCCCTGGTGCCTGTTGAGCAGCAGCGTAATGGTCTTTTCCCGGGGCACCCGGAGGAAGAAATTCTGGGTAAACAGGTCGTTATAGCTCCACAGGAAGGAGAAGATGGCCACCGTGGCAAAGGAGGACTTGGCCGCAGGCATGATGATGTGGAAGTACGCCTGGAACACGTGGCAGCCGCCCACGTAGGCGCTCTCCTCCAGCTCAATAGGCACCGACTGGATAAAGCCCATGAGCACAATCGTGGCAAAGCACAGGTTGCCGGCAATCTGGGGCAGGATGACCGCCAACAGGGACAGCCAGCGGTTGCCGCTGCTGGCGATGCCCCAGGCGGCCTCCATGCGGAACACCGGGATGATGGTGGAGAACACCGGGAACATCATCCCCGCCATGATGAGGCTGTAGCACACGCCCCGCAGGCGAAGCGGCAGCGCACCAGCCCATAGGCCGCCAGCCCCGCCAGGATCACCACCACCGTCGCCGAGACGGATACAATCAGGCTGTTGAAGTAGGCGTTGGCAAAGTCGAAGCGGTCCATGGCCTTGGAGTAGTTGTCCATGGTGAAGCCGCCGCCCGGCAGGGGAATGGAAAAGGAGTCCTTGCGGATGAGCCCCTTTTCCCGGAAGGAATTCAGGATGACCCACACGAAGGGGTACAGGGTGGTCAGCGACCATACGCCCAGCACCACGATGAGCATGGCGATGGCCGAACCGTAGTCCACGTTGCCGCGGTTGAAGGTCTGGTCGTACATGTAGGTTCCGATGAGCCAGCCCTGATCCTGGGGCATCCCCTTGCGGTCCGGCGCCGCGTCCAGCACGGTGGACCGCGCCTCGATCATCCCGGACGCCTTCACGTCCCCGCTCATCCGGGCCTGCCAGTTGATGCTCTCCAGGGTGTTATTCAGAAAATGGGGGTTGATGTGGACCTGGAGGGCTTTGATCTGGGCGTCCCACCGCGCCAGCTCCTCCTGGTACAGGCAGTCAAACTGGGTCTGGAGCCGGGCAGACATCTGGTTAGCGGTAGGCCCCGAAGCCCGCCAGCAGTGCCTTATAGTCCACCACCGCCCGCCCCCAGCTCCACCGACACCGACGATGCCCAGCCCAGCAGGGACAGGTCCTCGAAATAGTAGGGCAGATCCAGCGCCAGGGCCAGCACACCGATGGGCCGGGCTTTCCAGCGCAGAACGGGAGCCTCGCGGCCCCCGTCCCGTTCACTCCATATTCCGCCCCGCGAGACCCAGGAAGCGCTCCATACAAGCTGCGGTCTCCGCCGCTTTCTCCATGGCGTCCCTTTCGCAGAACACCCGCAGCAGCGGCTCCGTGCCCGAGAACCGGGCCGTCACCCAGCCGCCGTCCTTAAAATAGACCTTGCAGCCATCGGCATAGCTCACCTTTTCCACGTCCAGGCCGAAGTCGGGCAGCTGCTTGTCCTCCATGAGCAGCTTATTGATGCGCCCCTTCTCCTCCTGGGAGAAGCGGTAGCCCCGCTCGGCCATCTCAAACGAGCCGCAGCGCTCCACGATCTCCTGGTAGAGCTCGGACAGCCTCCGGCCCGTGGTGGCCAGCATCTCCACCAGAAGGGAGGCGGCGTAAATGCCGTCCTTGCCCTGGATGTGGCCCCGCACCGTCAGGCCGCCGGAGCTCTCCCCGCCGATCACCGCCCCTGTTTCCGCCATCTTGCCCGACACGTACTTGAAGCCCACCGGCACCTCGTAGCAGGTCTCGCCGAACTCCGCCGCGATGGCGTCCAACAGGTGGGTGGTGGCGATGTTGCGCACCGCCGCCCCGTGCCAGCCCTTGTAGCGCAGCAGGTAGTAGTACAGCAGCACCAGGATCTTATTGGGGTGAAGGAACTCGCCCCTGTCGTCAATAATGCCCAGCCGGTCTGCGTCGCCGTCGGTGGCGATGCCGATGTCGCAGCCGTTCTCCTCCACAAAGGACTGCAAACCGATGAGGGTCTTGCTGTTGGGGGCGGGGAGCCGCCCTCCGAACAGGGCGTCCCGCCGCTCATGGATCACGTCCACATCGCACCGAGCGGTGATGAGAATGGTGCTCAGCGCGGTCTTGGACACGCCGAACATAGGATCCAGCACCACCTTCAGCCCCCGGGAACGGATGGCGTCCATGTTCACCGAGCGGATGATGGAGTCGATATAAGCGTTCATGGGATCCACAACCTGGATCCGGCCGGTGCGCACACCTTCCTCATAGGGGACCGCGGGGCATGGGCCGTCAGGCAAGGCGGCGATATACTCCTCAATGCTGGCGGTGACGGTCTCGTCGGCGTCCCGCCCCCCCTTGGTGAACACCTTCACGCCGTTATACAGCGCCGGGTTGTGGCTGGCGGTGACCGCCATACCGTAGGGCAGCTCATAGTAGCGCACCGCAAACATGATAAGGGGGGTGGGGGCCTCCCGCTCCACCACCATGCAGGGTACGTCCGCCCCGGCCATCACCTCAGCGGCCCAGTGGGCGGCCTCCTTCGACAGGAAGCGGCGGTCATAGCCGATGAGAAAGCCCCTCTGGGCCACCCCCTCGTCCTCCATCTTCCGGGCCAGGGCGTATGCCAGGCGCTGGACGTTGGCCTTCGTAAAGCCGTCCCCGATGATAGCCCGCCAGCCGCCCGTTCCAAATTCAATGCTCATTCTGTCTTGCTCCTTCCCATGATGACCACGACCTCGTTTACGCTCCCCGCCCCCGGGTGGTGATGAGACCGTCTACGGCCTGTCCGTTGCAGGTGACGGACGCCACCCCCTTCTCCACGCTGTCCGGGTTGAGCAGCGTGATACGGTACTCCGTCCCCCCGCCACACCCGGGTGATCTGGAACCGCCCTCAATCCGATGGGGCGCAGGGGTCGATGAGCAGCCCGCCGAACTGGGGCCGCACCCCCAGGATGTACCGGGTGGCGGCAAAGTAGCTCCAGCCGCCGGAGCCGGTCATAAAGGGGTGCCGCGCCCGGCCGAAGGCGGGGTGGTCGGGACCCATCACAAATTGGCAGTAGGAATAGGGCTCGCTCTGCCGCACCTCTATTTTATCATTTTGCGCGGCGGGACACAAGGCCCGGTAAAATTTTATTGCCCGCCTTCCCCGGCCCAGCACGGCCTCGGCGCACCACGCCCAGGGATTGCTCTCCAAATTCACCCGGCCCTCCCGATCCATGTGCGTGCCGATTTTCCGCCCGTCCGCCGTGATGCCCCGGAGATACCACGCCCCGTCCCATAGCTCCCGCCGGCAGGTCTCAATGACGTTTTGCCGCATGGCATCATAGCGCCCGGCATCCCCCTCCCGATCCAGGAACTCGGGCGGCGTCCACAAAATACCCCAGCACCCACACGTGGAGGAAGGACACCATGGCGCTCTCCCCCATCGGCGTAGCCCACAACCTCGTCAAAGAAGGAAAGCTCCCCGGTCTCCCGGACGTATTCCACCACGGCGGCCACCAGCCACAATGCGTCATCGGCGCAGGCGTCCGCCAGGCCGTGGACAATGGTGTCCTTGTCCGGGGTGGGGATGACGGTGGGAGATTTGAAAGCGGGCTTGTCCGACTGGGGGCCAAACCAGACCGGGTCAAAGAGATGGAGGCCGTAGCCCGAGGTAGTCAGCCCCTGCAGGAGCTGCTTGATGCGCTTTTTGCATCCTTCCGGGTTGGAGTGGGGATGGTCATGGCGTCCTGGGCAGTGTCCCGGTAGCCCGGCCCCGTGCGGCCCCCCACCTCAATGGTGGAGGCGAACCGGGAGAACATCACGTTGATCTCACTCTGGTACAGGTTCCAGGTGTTGAGCATCACGTCCATATCCGGGTCGTGGGTAGACACCTGAAGCCTGGACAGCCTGTCCTCCCAGAACCGGGCCAGATCCGCCAGGGCTCCGTCCACTGCGGCGGGGTCACGGCACTTCTCCCGGACGCGCCGGCCCTCCTGGGCGCCCCCCCTCCCCCAGCATCCACACCAGCCGGGCGGTTCCACCGGGGGCCAGGGTGAGGCGCTTTTGCAGCACGGCGCAGTGGTTGCCCCCTTCTCGAAGGAGGAGAAGCATTCTCCCCGCTCCACCGCCAGGGGACTGGTCTCGGTGCGGTAGGGACCCAGGAAGCTGTCCCGGAGACAGTCGAAGCCGTCCGGCTCAAAGGGGGCGGCCATAACCTGATGGGCGCCCTCGTAAAACAGCTCGTAGTCAATGATGCCATCCTCGTACCGGCTTCCGGCGCAGTACAGGGAGATCTGGAAGTTCTGGTTGTCGATGGGGATAGCGATGCCAGATATTCCGTAAGCGTCAATCTTTCCGGCGTCTTGCACAGCCCAGAGTTAAGGTAGAGAATACAATAAAGTCTGATAAAGTGCCATGTACTATCGGATAGTACATGGCACTGCTTGTAGAAGGATAAATTTTTTAGGGGGAATCAAGATGGAGCAAGGACTGCAAAAGGTAAATCACCAAAGCCGGTTAATGGAGTGGGGCCAGCGGGTAACCTGCGCGTCACTGGCCAGAGCGCGAGCAATGGCTACACGCTGCTGCTGGCCTTCGGACAGCAGCAGCACATTTCGCTTCGCTTCTTCTGCGGTCAGTCCCAATTGCTCCAGAATGGGGAGCGGCGGCAGTTTGGATGTCAAAGCCACGTTCTCCATAGGGGTCAGATAGTCGATCAAGTTGTAACTCTGGAAGATGAACGCCACATGACTGTGCCGGTGATTGGCAAGGCCGGTCTTTGCAATGTCTTCCCCCTGGTACAAAATCTGACCACTGGAGGGACTGTCCAGGCCGCCCGGCAGAGACAGCAGCGTGGTCTTGCCGCACCCGGAGGGGCCGAGGATTGCGTACATCTTGCCCTGCTCCATTTGAGCGTTGATGCCCTTCAGGACTTTCTTTTTGCCGTCATAGGCATATTGCACATTTTGGATTTCCATGATATTCATAAGGTTATGGTTCCTTTTGGGGATGACTGCCTGCGGGAACACAGGACGTTCAGCAGAGGATACCTCGCCCCCGGCTGACAGTTCCTCGTTGCAGGGTACGGACCCCTCTGGTTCTGAACCCTTCGGTGTTCCCGATGTTCCAGATGCGGAGGGGGGTACTGCCGGGATAAAGAGTACCGAACAGAACCCGGATGTTTCCGAACAGCAGCCGGAAGTCTCCGCTCCTGCTCAAATAGAGGAACCTCCGGCATCTGATGAGGAATCTACTCCGGCACAGCCCCCACAATCGACCCAGCCGGAACCGTCCATCCATGAAACGCAGCCAGAAGAGCAGGGACATAACGTGTTGATTGCTTACTTTACCTGGGCTGAGAATACAGTTGTTGAGAACCCCTCTGCGGTGGACGTAGACGCTACAACCTCGGCCAGCGAACTGGCTCCCGGGCATGTGGCGCAGATGGCTGGCTGGATTCAGTCAGGAGCTGGAGGGGATTTGTTCTCCATTGTAACAGTGGAACCGTATTCCAGCGATTAGACCGGCTTTTTACCTGCCTGTTTTGGGGCAGTTACTTTGACCACCGCCACCGGCAGGTTGGTGCTCATCAAATTCTGCTCGTCCAGGTCGTCCACCCGGCTGTTGGAGGAGAACACCTTGGCGCTGCCCTCGCTGCCGAACAGGATGGCTCGTTTGTCAAACACCGCCAGGCCACAGATGGACACCGGTCGGGCGGCGCCCACAAAGGCGTCGGCGGTCACCCGGTAAAAATAGCGCACATCCACCGTAAAATAGCCCCGGTTGAAGCCCACAGGCTCCACGTCGATGTAAGCGTACAGCAGTTCGGCCTGCCCGGCCTTCAAACTGATGGCCCGGTCAATGACGGCCTGGGAACTGACAGTTGGGTAAAGCCGCAGATCTTCAACACAATCCTTATCACGGCAGCTGTCGAAAATCTTTCGGGTGTGGATGCACACGGCCTCGCGAATACCGGCGGTATCACAGATGGGGCCCGGCTCAATGAATTCGGCCATTTTCGTACCTCCCGATCATGGTTGATAGAGGGGGCCCTCCGGCCTGCGGCCGGTATGGCGTTCCCCTTCCAATCCCATTGTATGCGGGGGGACAAATCGGGTGAAAAACGGCGGCGGGGGCCTGCCCGCCGCCGTTTTCCTCACAGATCCCTGATGCGGGTCTTGTCCAGCGAGCGGCTCTTATCCGCCTGCCGGGCCGACCGCCTCCAGCGCCAGATCCAGCAGACGGCGTACGCCGCCAGAAAAACCGCCGTGGGGATGTTCTCCATCCGCAGCGCAAAAAAGAGGTCGCCTATCTCCGGGCCCCAGCGCACCACCCGCACCACGCATTTGACCGCCGCCCAGACAAAAAATGCCCCGGCCGGAATCAATCCCAGCCTCCAGTCATCCTTGCAGGCAAGAAACACCTCAACTGCGGCCAGCACCGCGCCGATGGCCAGGAAAATCGGTATTTCCTCGCCGTATACCATGAAGAGCGGCGCGCTGGGATCGCTGAACTGAAATCCCGACTGAAGCATCACGATTCCTCCTTCGTCTTTCGATACTCGCTGAGCAGCAGCTTGGCGGTGTCAAAGTCCAGCCTGTCGTCCACCGCCAGCCGTTTGACCAGCGCCTCATAGGGGTCGCTCCGGCTCTCCTCCCCGAGCCGGATCTTCTGGATGAGCCGGTCCAGCCGCAGCCGCACCGTGGGGTAGCTGACGCCGTACTGCGCCGCCATCTCCTTCAGGGAACCGGAGGCAAGGATGAACTTTTTGATGAAGGTACCATCCTCGTCCTCCAATGCGGCCATCCATGCGGGCACCATATCCATAGCCTGCCCTCCTTTTATAATATTTATTATATCTTTAATTTTATAAAAGTCAAGATTAATCTTTATTTTTATAAAATTAAAGCGCCCGCTCTGTCCAAGCGGGCGCTTCGGGAAAATCCCTTCGTATTTCTTACCTGCGCAGCGCAATCTCGTGGCGCTTGGGTCCGGTGGACACAATGGTGATGGGCGCGCCGATACGCTCTTCCAGGAACTCCACATAATTCTTGGCATTGGCGGGCAGCGCGCCGTAGTCGGTGATGCCCCGCACATCGCTCTTCCAGCCGGGCAGGGTCTCAAACACCGGCTTTGCCCCCACAAGCCTGGGAGTGGTGGGGAATACGTCGGTGACCTGGCCGCCGATCTCATAACCTACGCACACCTTGATCTCCTCCAGGTAGCCCATCACGTCCAGGCAGGTCAGCGCCACCTGGGTGGCCCCCTGCACCATACAGCCGTACTTGGTGGCCACGCAGTCAAACCAACCCACCCGGCGGGGACGGCCCGTCGTCGCGCCAAACTCGCCCCTGTCGCCCCCCCGGCGGCGCAGCTCGTCCCCCTCGGGGCCGGTAAGCTCGCTGACAAAGGGCTCGGTATTGGAACCCACGCTGGAGGAATACGCCTTGGTGACACAGATCACGTCCTCAATGGCGGTGGGGGGAACGGGGGCCCCTACGCAGCCATAGCCCGCCAGGGTATGGGACGATGTGGTCATGGGGAAGATGCCCAGGTCCGGATCCTTCATGGAGCCCAGCTGTCCCTCCAGCAGCACGGTCTTGCCGTCCTTCAGCGCCTGGTGGAGGAAGCCCACCGCGTCGCCCACATAGGGCCGGATCAGCTCCCGGCACTCCAGCAGCTGGCCGTACAGCGCCTTCGCATCCAGGGCGGGCTTGTGGTACAGGTGCTCAAACAGGACGTTTTTCAGCTCCACCGCCCGGCTGAGCCGCTCCCAGAGCCGGTTTTCGTCAAAGAGGTCGCATACCTGAATGCCCGTCTTGGCGTATTTATCCGAGTAAAAGGGGGCGATGCCGCTCTTGGTGGAGCCGAAGGCCTTCCCCCCCAACCGCTCCTCCTCATACCCGTCCTGAAGGACGTGGTAGGGCATGAGCAGCTGGGCCCGCTCGGACACGATGAGGCTGGGGGCGGGCACGCCCCGGCCGGTCACGTCCTCAAGTTCCGCCGCCAGCTTGGCCACGTCCAGCGCCACCCCGTTCCCGATGATATTGGTAACATGGGGATAGAAGGTGCCCGAGGGCAGGATGTGCAGGGCGAAACGCCCGTAGTCGTTGATGATGGTGTGGCCCGCGTTGGCCCCCCCCTGGAAGCGCACCACCACGTCGGAAGTCTCCGCCAGCAGGTCGGTGATTTTACCCTTGCCCTCGTCGCCCCAGTTGGCCCCTACAATCGCTTTTACCATTTCAAATACCTCTGCGGCCGGGATTCGCAGCCAGCTCCGGGCTGGTCTGCCTTATCCGTCCGACGGTTTCATTATAATAGACTTCACGCCGGTCCGCAAGCCCTTTTCGCCGTTTTTCCGTTTTTCTCTTTACTTCCATAAAGCAGCGTGTTAGAATGGGGCTGTAACATCATTCAGGGAGGGGTTCCCATGCAAAAAGAAAGCGCGGAGCAGGATATCCTGTTGTTTGACGCCGTCCTGGCCCTACGGGACCGAGAGGAATGCCGCGCCTTTTTCCAGGACCTGTGCACCGTGGCCGAGCTAAAGGCCCTGGCCCAGCGCATGGAGGTAGCCCAGCTTTTGGACCAGGGCCTTATCTATAACGATATTCTCCAGCGCACCGGAGCGTCCAGCGCCACCATCAGCCGGGTGAACCGGGCCCTGCAATACGGCGCAGACGGCTATAAGACTGTCCTGCCCCGGCTGAAGAAATGACGGACGCCTATACCGCCCTGGCCCGGTACTATGACCGGCTCACCACCGACGTGGATTACGCCGGCTGGGCAGATTATGTGGAGCGGCACGTTCAAAAGCAGAAACGACCTGTCCGCACGGTGGCAGAACTGGGCTGCGGCACCGGGAGCCTGACGGAGCTGCTGGCCCGGCGGGGCTACCGGATGACCGCCGTGGACCTGTCCCCGGACATGCTGGCCATGGCCGACCAGAAGTGCCAGGGGCTGGGCGTTCTGTTTTTATGCCAGGACATGTCCCGGCTCGTGCTGCCCTCCCCCGCCGACGCGGTGATCTCCTGCCTGGACAGTATGAACTATGTCACCCGTCCCGCCGCGCTGCGGCGGACCTTCCGGCGGGTATACCGGGCCCTGGCCCCCGGCGGGCTGTTCCTCTTTGATGTCAAGACCCCCGCCGCCCTGGCGGGTGCGGACGGCCAGACCTATCTGGACGAGGACGAGGACTTGTTCTGCGTCTGGCGGGGGGACTATTCCCCCAAGCGCCGGGTGTGCGGCTATGGGCTGGATCTGTTCGTCCGGGAGGCGGACGGCAGCTGGAGCCGGGCCGGCGAATACCATGAGGAGTACGCCTACACCCCGGAGGAGCTGGACAGCTTTCTCCGGGAGGCTGGTTTTTCCAACATCAAGGTATACGGCGACAAAACCATGCGCGCGCCCACGGAAGGGGCACAGCGGGTCTTTTTCGCCGCTGGAAAGGAGCTTTAACCATGGATCAGATCGTCCGCGTCATCGCTAAGGGCGCCCCTGTCAAGGCTATGGCAATCTCCGCCCGTGACACGGTGGAGCGTGCCCGGGCCATCCACAATTGCTGGCCGGTGGCCTCCGCCGCCCTGGGCCGCCTGCTCATGGCCGCCTCCATGATGGGGGCCGCCATAAAGGAGGAGGAGGGCGCCGTCACCCTGCGGATCAAGGGGGGCGGGCCCCTCGGCTCCCTTACCGCCGTGTCCGACAGCCGGGGCAATGTGCGGGGCTATGTGCAAAACCCCGATGTGGATGTGCCTCGGAAGGCAAAGGGCAAGCTGGACGTGGGCGCCGCCGTAGGCGCGGACGGGGAACTGACCGTCATCCGCGACCTGGGGCTGAAGGAGCCCTATATCGGCTCTGTCCAGCTGGTTGGGGGAGAAATCGCCGAGGATGTGGCCGCCTACTTTGTGGAAAGCGAGCAGGTTCCCACCGCCTGCGCCCTGGGCGTGCTCATCGCACCTGACCAGACCGTCCAGGCGGCGGGGGGCTACCTCATCCAGCTGCTGCCTGGGGCGGACGAGGCGGTGGTATCCGCTGTGGAGCGGGGCGTATCCAAGTTGGGCGCTGTGAGCGCCCGGCTGGACAGCGGGATGGAACCCCTGGGATTGCTGCGGGAGGTGCTGGGCGAATTTGAGCTGGAGGTGTTGGAGACCTCCCCCATTGCCTACCGCTGCTATTGCACCCGGGACCGGGTAAGCCGGGCCCTCATCAGCCTTGGAACGGATGAGCTGGATTCCTTAATCAAAGAGCAGGGCGGCGCGGAGCTCACCTGCCAGTTCTGCGACAAGGTGTACCGCTTCGGCGCGGAGGAGCTGCGCGCCCTGCGGGACGGGGCATCTGCCAAGTAACGCCAACTTTTTTCAAATGGGCCTTGACAGGAGGAGCTTCGTTTGCTATAATAACTTTCGCCGTCTGACAAGCGGAGGAGCGACGGGAGCATAGCTCAGCTGGGAGAGCACTTGCCTTACAAGCAAGGGGTCACAGGTTCGAGCCCTGTTGTTCCCACCAAAAGCAAATCCCCAAATGTGGCGCGGTAGTTCAGTTGGTTAGAACGCCGGCCTGTCACGCCGGAGGTCGAGGGTTCAAGTCCCTTCCGCGTCGCCACATTTTATGCCCAGGTAGCTCAGTTGGTAGAGCAGTGGACTGAAAATCCACGTGTCGCTGGTTCAACTCCGGCCCTGGGCACCATATGCGAGTGTAGCTCATCTGGTAGAGCGCCACCTTGCCAAGGTGGAGGTAGCGAGTTCGAGCCTCGTCACTCGCTCCATAAAAAATTCAAAAAGGAGTGCTAAAGCACTTCTTTTTGAATATAGTATAGTGTTCGGCGCCATAGCCAAGTGGTAAGGCAAGGGTCTGCAAAATCCTGATGCCCCAGTTCAAATCTGGGTGGCGCCTCCAAAACGAGTGGGCGGGCTGCAGCCCGCCCACTTCCCTATCTGCTTTACAGTTTTTTACAGAATATCCGGGTGTAGCGCAGCTGGTAGCGCGCTTGGTTCGGGACCAAGAGGCCGTGGGTTCAAATCCCGCCACTCGGACCAACTATGGACAATGAAATCACTATATTGCCCTCAAAGCCAGTGATATCAACGTCCTCACGGCCCTCGGACATGAAAATCCGAGGGCCGTCGATTTTTGCTATTTGGAAGCCATTTCCCCAAACAGACATGACTTGAACCCACGTACCCACTGTGTCTCCGCTTTCTCTTCGTGGCTGACAGATGGTTCCGCCACATCTTGAATTTGGGGTAGCGCATGGTTAAATTGGGAGAGCGCTTGAATGGCATTCAAGAGGTCAGCGGTTCGATCCCGCTTATCTCCACCATAGGGAACCGAAAAAGCTCGTTTTGATGAATAATCAAAACGAGCTTTTTTTCCAGCATTCAGATTGATATGTCCCATGAGTGCCATTCATCCACTTCCCTTTTCCCATAGCAAGCACCACAGCCTAATATCTCAAAAAGCGCGATGTGAACCATCGCGCTTTTTTCTTACCCCAAAGGAGGGTCTACCCATGCCGGAAGTCATTTTGTCCGATTATTTTTACGGCGCTGAATCAGAAGAATTTATCTATTTCAAAATCCCACGCCTGCTGATTACAGACCCAAAGTTCAAGCACGTTTCCACAGATGCCAAACTTCTGTATGGTATGCTACTGGACCGCATGGGCCTGGCTGCAAAAAAACAACTGGTATGACGACTACGGGCGCGTCTATATCTACTACACCGTAGACGAGATATGCGAGGATGTGTGTTGCGGACGGGACAAGGCTATGAAGCTGCTGGCCGAGCTGGACAAAAAGAAAGGGATCGGTTTGGTTGAGCGTGTCAAGTAGGGCCAGGGCCGCCCCACCAAACTCTATGTCAAGCGGTTCACCACCCGGACAGCACCCACATCGAGTACGTCATTGAGGCCATGCGCTAGACCACCACGAAAATCAACAATATCCGGGCCTATCTTCTCACGGCGCTTTACAATGCGCCGGTGACGATGGGCCCCTTACTGTTCCGCCGCCGTGCGGCATGACTTTAGCTGAAATAAATCTCACCATGAGACACAATTTTTAGGTGGAAATTCTGGAGTTCAAATGCAGTTTCAGCGCCATTTCATATAGTATTATTTAAAACAGATACATTATTGCTTCTGTGTTTACAAAAAATTAACATCATTGGCATTGACAGATTATGACTACCAATGCATAATATTAGCAGTCGACTGCTTTGAGTGCTAATTTCGTATTGTTATTGCGGGTGGTATTTTGTTAAAGGAAATCTCGATTGAAATTCTTCGGAAATGCCCCAATTATTGTGTCCACTGTTCCTCACTGTCAGATAAGTTTTGCCAGGAGATGTTGCCCTATGATATATTTGCTTCTGCCATAGATGATGCAGCAAAATTGGGTGCAACTGTGATTAGTATTTCTGGTGGAGAACCATTTCTCCACCCAGACATCGTTGCTATGATCAATCTGACAAATTCTCTTGGCTTGACCTCTTACATATATACGAGTGGAGTTACTTTCGATTCAACAGGAAATAGAAGTTCGCTCCACGAAAATACTCTTCTTGCATTGGCGGGAAAAGTAAGTAAAATTATTTTTAACATTGGGGCCAGTACCTCAGAAACATATGATAGCATCATGGGGACAACCGGGTGCCTTGACTTGATGAAGCAGTCTGTGGCTACTGCGGTAGGCTTGGGTATCTGTACAGAGGCGCACTTTGTGCCAATGCGCCTAAACATTGATCAAATTGAACAAACATTTCAATTATGCATGGAATTAGGTATGAAAAGAGTCAGTTTTTTGCGTTTGGTGCTACAAGGAAGGGCTCTGGACAACGCAAGAAAGATTGGCCTCTCCGATGAAGAGTTGCAAAATCTCAAACATGATTTAGATAACCTCAGTAAGCAATTCCCCTCAGAAGTCCGTATTGGTGTTCCCTTATCCACTAACGATACCTGCCATACGTGCATGGCTGCTACAGGGAAACTGAATATCCGATACGATGGAAAAGTTTTTCCATGTGAAGTATTCAAGGATGGTCGTGCAGATCCATCTCTCGGGGAGGTAGAATCGGAAAGCATTTATGAACACTCATTGCAGAACATCTTTCAACATTCCTCCTATTTGCAACGGGTTAGAACGTTATCCGATGAGTTCTCTCGTTGTGACGGCAATGAAATATGTATCGGGCAGTATTTGATCAATAGAAACAGACCACAATTTTGAAAGGAGAAGGTTAACTTGAGTGAGATAACCAAAAATATTTTCGTGTCACACCACCATCTTGATGCCCATAAAATCGAGGATTTCCGTGATTTAATTGGTAGACATGGAATCACCACCCGGGATAGTTCTATTTATGAGGACAAGCTCAAAAACAACGCAAAAAATGAAAACTATATCAAATATGAACTCATCACTCCTCAGATTAGGTGGGCAGGTACAGTTTTTGTGCTGATTGGCAAAGACACGGCGCAGAGTGACTATGTAAACTGGGAGATTGAAACTGCCGCAAAAATGGGAAAACAGATAATTGGTGTTTACTTACGGGGCGCCAAAAATGAGGATGCGCCCCCGGCTTTACTCGAATATGGCAACAATTTAGTAGGTTGGAATGGAGAAAAAATCCGCCGGGCACTGGAGGGTGAAGATTTGGACTGGGAGAATGCTGACGGCACCCTCCGAGACAATCAAGATGCGGATCTCCCACGGTATCAGTGCTGAGGGGCGGATGTTTTGTGAAATTATATTCCTATGTCATTCCAAGAGATTACGGCTTCGCACCAAACCCATTTCATGGGTATTGCACACTTGCCACTTGTAAACCGATTACTAGGCGGGTTGCACAGGTCAACGACTGGATTGCCGCTTTCGGCTCAAGACACCGTTCCACTGAGGAAAAGCTTGTGTGCCTGATGCGGGTGGGTGAAACTTTGACCTTTGATGAATATTGGAACGACCCTCGATTCAAACTCAAACGCCCGGTTTTCAATAAAAGCATGACCCGCAAATATGGCGACAACATTTATCACCATGTAAATGGGGCGTGGGTTCAGGAGCCGTCACACCACAGCTTCAGAGATGGAATGAATCTAACAAACCTGGACAGAGATACCAAAACAGACCGTGTGCTGATTGCTGAGGAATTTTACTATTTTGGCAGAGATGCGATTCTGTTGCCTACAGAATATCAGTCGCTGGTTTGGTATGGCCGCAACCATGGAGTTAGCCATGACAGTGCCCTCATAGAAAGCTTTGTCAGCTACATACGGGGACAGTATTCCTCTGGAATACATGGGCTTCCATTCAGCAGAAAGCCGGGTAAATTTGACCTCTATAGGGGCTAAACTTTTTGGTACGTCAAAGAGGTGGACAAGATGAAGGTAATTTTCTGCTCGCCGGAGTGCACGATGCTCCAGCCTAATGCAGGCCGTGTATTTTTCGATGTATGTTGCGGTCTTTGGGATGACTGTATGATCGAAGTGCAGCGGGTATATGTCAAATCTGAGGCACAGATGGCAAAGCTGCGGATTGCTGAAGCGAATGTAAATGACATCTTCATTTTTTTCAATGCTGAAAATGGGAAGTACAGCGAAGAATTTATCAAGCTGCTCGAAAAGTATTATGAGCTCCAGTGCAGGATCTGGCCTATTGCGATGGAAAAAAATCCCGAGTGCAGGCTTCCTCCTCAGCCGGCGCATCAATGCCAGAGCTTTGATGTGTCCAGCTGGAATGAGGTCAGGTGTCCTTTAAAGGACAATATTCCAGCTATTGCGCAGGTTTTTGCCAGGAAAGTGGTGGCACAGACGCTGTCCCCTCTATATCGTGACGAAGTCCTCTATTTTATCAGCCACCGCAGGAGTGATGGTGAAGGCGTTGCCCAGAAATTGTCGGATGAGCTGAGTCGGCTGACACGCCGGAATCGCGCATTCCGTGACGTGGTAGAGGTAGAGGTCGGCGATGACGCGCAGGCGAAGATTGATGAGAAGCTGGCTTTGAGCGATGTGCTGATTTTCTTGCAAACAGAACAGGCACAATACTCAGAATATATTATGAAGGAACTATGCTACGCTCTAATTAATGATATTCCCATTCTATGGATACAAATCGACGGTGCATCTTTTTCTAAGCTCAGAATTCGTCCGGGTGAAGAACCTGTTCTTAGTTATCAGAGTTCGGCGTTCAATGATTCAGATCGGCTGATTGAAATCGCTGATGAAATTGAGGAAAAATGCTTCCAGCTTATTCTCAATTCGTCTAATCAGGTTTGCTCTTATATTGAGTATCTGATGGATCTGAGCCGCTCGGGAAACATTTGCCTGACATCTGACAAAAATGCTGTGCTGGCCTATGAGGTTGAGTACAAAACTGCGGATTTCTATGATCCAAAGATACAGCGGCATTATATCCAGTGTTTTGGGCGGCATCCTAAGGCGGATGATGTCGAAAAGTTTTGCAGTCGGGTAAAGCAGACTGATTTCTATCAAAAAAATGACCGGGTGTTTCTACTTTCCCGCCATGCGGATCAAAATGCGCTTGACGAAGACACTAAGCTAATGCGGGAGGATTACGACAATTATATTGTGAATCTGGAAAACGTCTCCGGTGTGCCGCGGGATTGGCATGGCAAGCGGATCATCCTCTCGGGTGCTTTTCCAGACTGTGATGAAATCTATAAGAACTCCCTGCTGGAAGCGCTGTCGGTCTACGCAAAGCAAATCATCCGAAACGGCTATACGTTGGTATTCGGAGCACATCCCACATTTCAAGAGATTATCTTTGATATAGGAAGGCTATTTGGATTTGGTATCCACAACTCAATTGAAATGCATATGGATCGTGCATATGCAAATCAGTATGACCTAAATGAGTTGAGGAAAAAGTGCTCCCTTGTGCTGGCGGACGGATTGCAGGAAATGCGCGAAAATATGATTTGCAAAAAGAAGGCCAAGGCCCTGATTTGCCTTGGGGGAAAAATCAAAGCAAACAAAGCTGAACAAGGTGTAGACATTGAGGCTGGGTTAGCCAGAAGCGTAGGTATTCCAGTAGCGCTGGTTGGAACCGTTGGCGGGCGTTCCGGCGAATATGCGCTTGAGATGGAGAAAGACAGCAATTGGTCAAGTTTAAACCCATGGGGTAATGGACTGAATGAAAAGCTTCTTTATAACCTAAATCACAGATTAATGATCAGAAAGTTACTTGGAAAAATTTCTGAAAGCGATGACGCAATCAACATTTAGACTAAACTTCATAAATGGAGGGATAACTCTGAAAGAAGGAAAAGTAGAATATCTGCAAATGATTCAAGAACCTATTTGCCGCATGTCTACGATTTCTGCGATTTTTAAAGGTTTTGCGGCAACAGTTGTGGCTGGTATTGCAGCATTACCATATAACGAAGTTAATACATGGATTCTGGGATTATCATTTGCACCTGTGATTTTATTTGCTTTTTTAGATATTTACTACTTAAGACTAGAAAAGAAGTATCGTTTTCTTTATGAGCAAGTAAGAAGCGACACACACGAAATAGATTTTTCTATGGAACTCACTAAAGATAATAAAGCAGCCAAATCAAGAATTTGCGATTGCGTCAAATCCCCAAGCATTTGGCTGTTTTACCCAATAATGTTTACAATTCTAGTAACTGTACTTATGATTAAAATAAAAGGAATCATATGATGGACAGAAAACTGCTTTCATCGTTTTCCTATGCATATTAAAATCAATCGTTCGTTCCACATTGCAACAAATACGTGAAATCATAATCCGCCAATGAAAGCACGATGGGTAAATTTGAACCTATGAGATAACGAGCTGAATATAAAATTTTCTATAGTTGTGCAACAGGCCGCAAAATTTCAGTTTTGCGGCCTGTTAGTATTTGCAATTTAGGGTTGAAATTCTTTGTCAGATAATATAAACTATTGCCAGATAATCTGAAATTATCTGTTGAATAATGATTTGCATATTATGAAAAGCAGAATTTATCGGAGGTTGATATGCAGGTACCTAAAGACGCTATTTTAATGCTATCAGGGGTATCATGTGTCGGAAAAACCACTGCAGCGTATGAGATAGTGAAGAATTATCCTGAATTTAGAAGAGTAAGTGAATATGATTTGCTGAGAACAGTTGTGCGAACCGCATATGAATATTTGGCTGAAGAAGCTTATATAGACAAGGATGAATTGATAAGTAAATATAATGCGTTGTTTGAATCCATTACAAGTAGCGATTTTGAAATAACCAAGTTACAGTCAGAACAATTACTTCCCTATGTTAAAGAGATAATTCTCAGACAACAAAGGCGACGGATTCCAACTATAATAGAAGGCACTGGTATTATACCAAGCATATATTTTCCTAATAATCAGCCATTAGCATGGTTATCCAAACACGTAGTATTTATTAATCTATATATCTCTGACGAGGAAGACCACATTTCCCGAAGACAATCACGTTCGGAGGAACGTGATTATCATGAATCGGTCAGTAAAACAGAAATAATTATTTCCCAATCCCGAGCAGAAAAAAATCAGTTATTACATATGCAGGCAATTCAGTTACACCAAATATTTAAAAATGTATTTAGCTTAGATGTTTCATACTGTACTCCAAGTCATGTGGCAGGCAAAATAATGGAGCTTGTTTTTGATTATTTTGATAACTATAATTAATAATATAACTTATATATTGTACAATTCGTTATAAAGTTTTTCGGTTAGAGGAACTGCTTGTTCCCATACGTTTGAAAATGTATTATAAAGATGCTTTCCTCGGCTTTGTATATCACTTTCGGAAATTCCTACTATTTCAAATGAAGAATTAGTAATTTGAAGAGGGTATCCTTCACTGTCACATATTATTGGACTATACAGCACTGCGTTATCACTTATGATTATAGATTCTTTGCGTGGGCATTTGTATAACCTAATCATTTCACTTACAGGTAAGTGAAATCTATTTTGCATCCTGACAGCTGCTTCCAAACAAGTTTGTAAATCTGCTAAGAATCTCCTCTCTTTGTCTTTGCTTACAGCTTTGGTCATGGCTTCGCTTTTAGGATGTGGAAATAGACATTTAAAATCTACCCCATTATTTATTCCTTCGATAGCTAAATATTTAAAAAAATCATCATTTTCACCTGTGAATATTTTTTTATTCCTTCTGCCATAAAACCATAAACGTTTGCCTTGAAAATCAATTACATTTCGAATAAGTATTCTTGTAAGGACGCTGGTTGAAAATCCTTTATGAAAAAGAATATGCTCCTTAGTAATTTCAGGACTAACAATTGTAAAATTTCCATAACTATCCTTCAGAATTTGATCAACCAAATCTTTGCAAGTGTCAGGAATCATTTGCTCGCGCTGCAAGATTGTTTGAACTTCTTTTATATATGCATTCCAGTGACTACTGAAGTTTTTGATATTTGTATTTAAGTCTTTCGCCAAATCCTGTAAAAAACATTTGAATTCTTCTCGAGACTTTTTAAAATTATCATTTTCATTACTTAATCGTATAGGAGCATAACGATTTAGAGGTTTATCTATCCATGACGACCAATCAGGAATATGTTCAAATAATATTGGTATAACTATACTTCCTCCTGGCCGGTCGAAATGCGCGCCATACACTACACCCGCTTCATACATTAACCAAGGATTCTTAAAATTGTCTGATGTTATACAAACGATACATTTATCACTTCTCAAAAGATTCTTATGTATTTCATTATCAACGGATGTTCCCTTATACATATCGGGAGAAAAAAACACTTCAACTTTATTTCCTAATGTATTCAAGATGAACTTTTTGGTTTCTAATGCTAATAATCTACTTTTATCTTTTGACCAGCTAATAAATATTTCCACTTTGTTCCTCCAGTAAATTGGTTTTTTCATAATATGCAAATCATTATTCAACAGATAATTTCAGATTATCCACCAAATGTCAAAGGCCACCAGATGTCTGGAGGCCTTTGGTTATCATCAAAGAGAGAATGTCATTTTACCCCTTGGATGTTTTTCAGCCAATAACAGGGTCTGCTGCCTAGCAGTTACATGAGTGTAGATTTGCGTCGTAGAGATGGAACTGTGTCCCAGCAGAGACTGAATGTATCGTATATCCACTCCAGCTTCTAAAAGTGACGTAGCAAACGTATGGCGAAACATATGGGGAGTTATATGGCTGGATGCATCAATTTGATTCAAATACTTGTTGATAATTCGTCGAACCGATTGCGGTGAAAGTGGACGTCCTCGCCGATTGAATAGAATAGCTCCTTGCGCTTGAATCTCCTCAGAAAACATATCACAATATGTTTTCGTAATTTGAAGCAACTCTGGCGTTGTAATTTGGAGTACACGTTCTTTCCGGCCCTTTCCTTTGACCAACAGTCTCAATCCATTTTCACTTAGCAGAAAGGTGTCCTGTGACAACGCGCACAGTTCCGATACTCGAAGCCCAGTACTGAACAGAAGTTCCAGCACCACGATATCCCGAAGAACTTCCCGACATCCCGGCGTATAGGCATCGTAAGCACTTTGTAAGAGGGACTGCACGATTTGCTCAGGAATAATCCGCGGTAGCTGTTGTGGCGAATGGATGCGGATGTGAAGTTTGTCAAAAGGATTCTCTAACAGTTCTCCTAATATCTCCATCTCATGGTAAAATGCGCGGAGACTTGCCAATTTTCGCTTGACAGAGCGCGGAGCAAACCGTTGATTGAGGTACTTGATGTATTGATCCAACATATTTTTGTCTGCCCACACACCTTTCGTGAAGTCCGAAAACTGCTGCAGATCAATGCGGTAAGCCTTTATCGTATCTGGTGACAGTTGCTTTTCATACTGACCTGTTTCAAGATAATTGGCAATTAGGGATGACAATGCCTGCATAATGAAGCCTCCATTTTCTAAAAGATTTCTCCATTATGGCAATTTTGCATATATCTGTCCATGGGAAGTATTCATCTTCCAATTTGAAAATTTCAAATTTTTCGCCGCCGGCATCGCACAAAGTGCGATGCCGGCGGTTATGGTTGCTAAAGCAACCAAGCCAAATCGAAAGATTTGACAGCGTGCCGCTGAACGATCTCCAACGGCACAGCCTGTCATTTATTGAAACTGGCCCGCTTGAAATTCTGGTATGTACCAGAATTTGCGGGAACACAGCGAGTTTTCTATGTCATCAACGGGAACGTGAGACTTTGAAGGTCTTACTGAATTTTTCGGCGGCGGCCTGCCGCACTTCCTCCTGGACGTGTAAATAGTGCTGGGTCATTTCCATGTCGGCGTGGCCCACCATGCTCTGAATGGTCTCCATGTCCACACCCAGGGCCTGGAGCTGGGAGACATAGGTGTGGCGGCAGCTATGGGGCGTCCGCATACCAGTCGCCAGCATGAGCCGGATGGTGTGGCCCGTTCTGTCCTGTGGCAAGCCCTCCATGAGCTTTTGCACTTCCTCCTGGGTGAACGCCTCCTTGCGCTGTACGGGACGCTGGGCCTTCATTTTTTCCGCGAATCGGACGGGATTTTTCCGGATCAGGTCATTGGCCTCGGCCTTGTGCATGATCTGATACAACATTCCCCGGCACTTGGCTAAGTAGGAATCAGACTTTCCATCGGCCCGGAGGCCCTTCAAAAAGTTCTCCACGTCCAGGGCTTTGATACTGGCTAACTTACGGGGGCCGAAGCCCTTCACCAGCGTTTTCAGCGTGTAGCCGTAGCTTTCGTAGGTAGTGGGCGACACGGAATCCTTGTAGCCCTCATACCATTTTTCCGCCCACGCCTGAAAGGTGAGATGGGGGTCAATGTACAGTCCCGCCGCCACCTCCTGTTTATAAGCGTCCGCTTTGTCCTTGGCCTCCTTCTGGGATTTGCCGTAGAAGCTCTTGTAACGGCGCGTCCCGTCGTCTTTGTAACCTACCATCATGGTACACTCCCACAGGCCGTTGGAACGTTTACGGAGCGTTCCCTCGCCATTGGAGCGTTTTCCTGGCATAGCTTGTCCTCCTTCAAATTAGATTTACTGTCCTTCCCGTAATTTTCGCTCCTTCACCCGCTTTCTCGTCATTTTAGAGTTATAGGCACCCCGGCACCGGGGAGAACAGTATTCCGCCCGCCAATCGTCGGCAATGAAGAACTTCTGACAGTGCTTGCATTGCCGGATGGCCTTGCCCTCGCCGGAAACAAGCTGGGCATAGGCCAGATTGATACAGGTTGTCAGGTCATACACCTGGGCTCTCAGCTCAGGTGTTTTGTTGTGCTCGAAATCCAATGTCCATTCGGTGTTACGCACGGAGAAATGCCCGGCGTCCATCCCCTCGATCAATTGGAGATAGAAATTCAACAGCATAAGGGCCAGCGTACACACAGGGATGGCCCCGCTTTTACTGCGGGCACAGGCCCGCTTCATGGCCTCATATTGGACAAGGTATTCGATATCGCTGCCGCTGTCATCATTGTCAGAATGAACTGCCATAGCCCGCTGCTCGTACCGGGTGGGGTAGCTTGCATGAACGACACAGTTTATATCCCATATTGGCAGACCATAGCGGTAAACAAAATCTAAGAGGGTTTCCACCAGGGGTCGGGCGTCTTTAGGGTTGCCCGCAAAGAAATCTCCATAGCGCCAGAACTCAATTTCCCGTAGGGGGAGCATTTTATGGGACAGGCAGTAGTCCATGAAAGCGTCACAGCCCGCCACCGCCGCCCCGGCTCGCACCACGTCCAGCAGAAGGCCCTCGCTGTTCTCGAAGGGGTCGTAACGGCGGGGCAATACATCGGCCTCCGGCGTGATGAACAGCACACCCTGTTCCGCCACGGCGGCATAGTTTTGGAACCGGGGGACGGCCCCTCGGAAATGCGCGAAATTCATTTGCGGCATATGTCCAGCCCTCTCTCGTTATAGTTTTTTAGCGTACTATATCACGAATATAGCATAACACAAATTTAGCAGATTGTCAAAAAATATCCTGTTGAACTATGTCGAATGATTTATCTTGACCAGAATATAATCGTGATATAATATAGTTGTATCATATCACGATACAAAGCGCAAGAGGAAATGTGTCAGGAGTATATGAAATTCTATCACGGAAAGGAGGGCAGAGACTTGAAAACCGAATGCAAGCATTTTGACGAGCTTCCGGCCATGCTGACAGCAACGGAACTGGCCGGGGCGCTGGGCATTTCCAAGGCCGGGGCCTACACGCTGATCCACAGCAAGGGCTTTCCCACGCTCCGAATCGGCAAGCGGCTCATGGTGCCGAAGGATAAGCTGACGGCCTGGATCGACCGCAACACGGGCGGCGCATAGGGCACGCGCCGATTTTAGCAAGCACTGGATTTGTATGGCACAAATCCAAAGGACGGCAGGGGCACGCCCCTGCAACCCCACAACGGAAGGAGGGAACCAATGGGAAAAACCATGAAGCTGACCATCCGCCTGTCCCCGGAGGACATGGCGCTTTTGAAATCCCGCACCGCCAAAACCCGGCTGTCCCAGTCCGGCTATCTGCGGATGCTGATACGGGGCTATGTCCCCAAAGCCTACCCGCCGGAGCTCTATTTTGAAGTCCTTCAGAAATTGAACCGGGCCAGCGGCACAGTGACCGACCCGGTTATCTATCGGGAACTGCTGGGGGCATTGCACACGCTCCAGGAGGCCGTGACCGTCCCGGAGAAAATTGGGGACATCTGATGGCGACCACGGCGATTTGGAAGGTCAAGGGAAATTTGGGCCAGGTGGTGAACTACGCCGCCAACCCGGACAAGACCACGCTCACCGTTGAGGATTTACAAGGGCTGCGGGACGTGATGGATTACGCCACCCAGGACTACAAAACCGAAGAACAGCGGTATGTCAGCGGCGTGAACTGCGCCCCGGAAATCGCCAGGGAGCAAATGATGATGGTGAAGCGGCAGTTTGGGAAAGAGGGCGGCATTATCGCCTTTCATGGCTATCAGTCCTTCGCCCCTGGGGAGGTCACGCCGGAACAGGCCCATGAAATCGGGGTGGAACTGGCCCATCGGTTGTGGGGGGACAGGTTTCAAGTGGTGGTTGCCACCCACCTGGACAGGGAACATATCCATAACCATTTTGTGCTGAACTCCGTTTCATTCGTGGACGGCAAGAAATACAACGATTGTAAAGCCAGCTATGCCCTCATGCGACAGACCTCCGACCAGCTTTGCCGGGAGCATGGCCTGTCCGTCATTGAGGAGCCGGAGCAGGGCCGTACCATGAGCTATGACACCTGGGAGGCCCAGCAGAAAGGCAAACCCACATGGTATGGGCAGATGCGCCGGGACGTGGACGCCTGCATTGCCCGCTCTTTCCTGTTTGAGCACTTTTTGAGCAATTTGAAAAAGCAGGGTTATGCGGTAAAGCTGGGGAAATATATCGCCGTCCGGCCTCCGGGGAAGGAGCGGTTTGTCCGGCTGAAAACCCTGGGGGATGATTACACCGAAGATGCAATTCGGCAACGTATTCGGGCACATGAGCAACCGCCCCGCCGCCCCGCGCCCAGGCCGGCGCCGAAGCGAAGCTATAAAATCCAGCACAAACCCAGGAAATTGACAGGTTTCCGGGCTCTGTACTTCCATTACCTATATCTGTTGGGTAGGCTGAAAAAGCCCACGGCCTCGCCCCGGCGCAGACGCTACATGACGGATGAGATCATCAAATTTGACCGCTATGTGGAACAGGCGAAGCTGCTGATGAAATACCGCATTGACACTTGGGAGCAGCTCTCCATGCTGGAAGAAGCGGTGCAAGGCGAGCTTAATGCCCTTTGCGGCCAGCGGAAAGGGCTTTACGCCGCCAGGAGGAAGAACCCAACGGATGTAGACCTCTCCCCCGCTATCCTATCTATCAATCAATCTATCAAAATCCTGCGGCGGGAGTTGAAGGTATGCGGGCGGATCGAGGCTGACGGCCCCGCCATCCGCCAAAAGCTGGCCGAACCGCCACCCACGCCGACAAAGGTGAAAACAACGTTGAAACAACGCCCCCGGAAATGGCAGCGTTGACCAGCGTTTGCCTCCGTAGGAGCGTACTCCGCCGCCCAGCCCCCGTCAAGGCTGAAATGCACCGGCCCGCCCCCTGCGGGGGCGGGCCGGGCCTTGACCGGGACTGTTCGGCGGAGTGGGGGTGGGTAAGGGCAAACGCTGGGAGTGCCGGGCACAGCCCGGCACTCTTGATTTTGGGGAAGTTACACGTCGGAAAGGCCGCCGTTTTTGTGTCTCATCGTGAGATTTATTTTGTCGAAACTTGCCCCAAATCGAGGTAAGTTGTTGAAATATAATCATTTCAGAACATTTACGATAGCTCAAGCAGAAGCAAATTTGTTATTGCCACGTTTAACATGGTTCCATATTTATAAAACCGTGCTATAATTTTTCAAAAATCTTTGTTGCCCTGCGTGGTTTTCTCGGCTGAAACCGTAGTATATAAGTGAAAGGAGATGGCGCCTATGATTGACGATAAAAGCATAATCGAGCTGCTTTCTGACCGTTCAGAAAAGGGCCTTGCGGAGCTGGACGTAAAATACGGAAAGCTATGTCATAAGCTCTCGCGCAACATTTTGAATAACCGCCAGGACGCAGAAGAATGTGTGAATGACGCATACCTGGGTGTGTGGAACGCAATTCCCCCGGCAAAACCTAATCCCCTGCGAGCGTATGTTTGCAAAGTCGTGCGTAATATTTCATTGAAGCTCTACTACAAAAACGAAGCAGAGAAACGGAACAGTGTATATGATATTGCAATACAGGAGCTTGAGGATTATTTGCCCGCGCCGAATACCGTTGAAGGAGAAATAGAAACAAGAGAGTTAGCCCGCATTATCGAAAATTTTTTAGACACCTTAAGCGACGAAAATTTTGTGATTTTTCTGCGCCGCTATTGGTTTTCCGACACATACGCAGAAATTGCAGAGCGGACAGGTGTTCCTGAAAAGAGCATCTCTATGCGGCTTGTCCGTATTCGAAAGCAGTTGAAACAACATCTGATTGAAAGAGAGGTTTATGTATGAGCACAAAAAGG
Organism: uncultured Oscillospiraceae bacterium; assembly: GCA_910588105.1. Lineage (GTDB taxonomy): Bacteria > Bacillota > Clostridia > Oscillospirales > Oscillospiraceae > Enterenecus. Next base: position 81,639 of record CAJUQD010000002.1, read on the forward strand.
TTTTCGGAAGCTATGGGCGAAATTGATGATCGGTACATCGAAAAAGCCATAGCCTATCAGGCAAAAAAATCATCTGCGTCCTATCCTAAACGCTGGCTACTTCCTCTTGTGGCCGCCATCATGACCGTTCTCTTAATTGGCACGGCAGTGGCCGCCGTTGTCATATACGGCGACTTGTGGCGTCAAAAGCCCTCAAATGACCCGGTCGAGTCTGTGCGCTCCGCGCTTGAAAATCAAGTTGGAAAAGACTACACCATCAAGATTGAAGTCAATAGCGTCGAGGTTGACGAGGCAGAAACCGAGCGTGTTGTCGAGCGGTTTATCAAGGGCATCATCGCTGAGCGGCGCGGTTGGAGTGACGAATATTTGGCCGAGCATTTCCTTGTTGTGAAGGCCGTTTACTACGCCGAGTATGACCACGCGCAAACGACAAGGAGCGACGGCGAGGTCACGATGTATTTCTATTTGACACAGGATGTGGACAGCGGAAAATGGACGATTGTTGACAACTCCGGCAATGTGAACTGGTCAGAAAACAGCTCCATGGGCGAGAGCGTCAACCCGGCTATTGCGAGCAACAATCCGGCTGACGAGAGCACAGAAGAACAGCTATTCTCCTATCTGTCAGAATTGTTCACCGAAGCATATTCTCCCTATTATGATGGCCTGCGCTATGAAATGAATGACTATAAGGAAACAGCTGACGGAACCGAGGTCACTGCAACCTTCCTTTGGACGATGTACCATCTCGGCAAAGGATGGGACGTTGGGACGGATGAAGGTGTCGATCAGCAGGTGAGCTGGAAGCTCCAAGCTACGGTCACAGCCCATGAAGATGGCACGCTTGATTTTGAAACGATTTCCGTTTTTTCTAACAGTAGTCCTGTTGGCCCCGCAAGCTACGACATTCCCATTGAAGAAGAATTTCCAACGCAACTTGCGGATTAAAGCATTTCTGTCTATAAGGGCAATCGAGAAATCGGTTGCCCTTTTCTTTACTATAAAGATGCTTTCACTGAAAATGACGAGCCTGAACACCTGGCTTAAAGAATTTAGTTCGGATTAGGATGTTCTATTGTACCTCAAATCGGGGTACGTTTCCCGACAAAATTTGCGTTGTTTCATTTGACATAGTATAATTATTATGGGGATGTTTACGGCTCATTCATTCGGCGCCCATTCAAAAAGCGGTTTTTACCCCCAAAACCGTACCAGAATCCATACCAGAATGGGCCCGAAAAGCAGCAAGACAGGATGGCACTCAAAAAGAGCACCATCCTGCCCGAACCGTTGAAATTACTGCATTTTTTCACATTGAATCTCGCTGTGTTTTCCGCTCTGAATCTATGGCATTCAAGAGGTCAGCGGTTCGATCCCGCTTATCTCCACCATCGGGAACCGAAAAAGGCTCGTTTTGATTATTCATCAAAACGAGCCTTTTTTGTTCCCAGCATTCAGATTGATATGTCCCATGAGTGCCATTTATTCACTTCACTTTCCCATAGCAAGCATCACAGCCTAATATCTCAAGCGCGATGTAAACCATCGCGCTTTTTTCACGCTCAAAAGGAGGGTTCACTATTGCGTCTCACCATGAGACGCAATTTTTAGCAAAAATATCTAGGCGATTGCGAAACTCCAAGAGCAGGAAACTGAAATTTGTTCAGCAAATACGACAAAGTGTGTAAATTCAGGAACAAATCGACATCAAGCTTTCCTGCATCGCCACAGCAAGTGGAGGAAACGGCAAAATTTTCGAGCTCGTAAAGCGTTGATATTACTGTTTTTTTCGAGTTTCGCAATCGGCTAAAAAATATCAAACAGGAGGTTATTCAATGGCAAAAGACAACAGCAAAGACCTTCTCCAGCCCCAGCAAATTCCGTTGGCAAAAAACCACAATCTGCCCGGCGTGTTCGTCGGCAAGCAGCCGGACAAAAGTTACGGCGGTCTCGTCACCAGCATCCAGGCAAGCGGCATGAAGGAAAACATCCCAATTATCCTCCCGGCTTTTTACGCAAGAGATCCCAATCTCTGGACGATACTTGGGTTCCACTCAGCGGAATGCCCCAAGACGACTTTATGCTATCGAGTGGTTTGGACATGCATTCTCCGACCTGTTTAAGCATATCTTGGGAGTGCGTAGAAGTATTAAATTGCATTGAAAGGGGCAACATTTTGATGGAAGGGCAGAGAATGTGGAATAGTTTGACTGACTTTTCCGATAGAAATATAGAAAAGTTAAGCGTTCCCCATACTGGATGCAATAAAATTTTTATCTTGAAAACTCAAAAAAGTGTTGACAATTGGGGATTTATATGCTAAAATAAGCCAACGCGTTCCAAAAAATGCGTTTTGTAAGCAAAGACAGCGGGACGCGGATTTTTTTGGAAATGACATTTCGCGGGTTAAAGCACTAAAGTCTCATTGTGATTTTCCCAATTGGCGACAAAGGGAGAGGCCGTTTTATGGATTATTATAAGTTTGACCAGTTTCAAGCAGATCAAGTCGCTATAGCCAATTGGGCTTCTGAAGTCGCAAAAAACAAGCCGCATTCTGAGCGGCGCGATTCTGATGAGTCATACTGTATAAACAGCGAAGTAACGCGTAAGCGGCAGTCGGATATTTTCTTCAAAAATCATAGGCTCAGACGGCGGCAGCACTAACTAGTATTGGTTCTTAATGAAAACAGGCCATTGCATCATGCTTATGGCCTGTTTTTTATGTAGTTTTCGACCCAAGAAATAGAGGCGGCGATGTCAAGTGGCAAAGAGAACTAAAATCCGCGACTGTATTATACTAGGTATACTTGCTTTTCTATTGTTTGTTTCGATATTTGACTTACTTGATATTGTGCCGCCCAAATTTCTGATTGGGGTAGAGTCTCTAAAAGTTCTATTCAAAGAGTTCTTGGATCGGACACTTGGCACTCACGATCCAGTATGTAAATGGCTAAGGAGTGTATACCAAAAGCTCTCTGATCCGGAAGGACTGCGATTCACAATTACCGCAACGGGAGTTCTTACTTTTGCCCTATCCTATATTAATTCAGCCCGTGCGCATCGGGTCAAAGGTATTTTGATTGGAAAGGTAATCCAGACATTTTATCCGATGTACGGCAAAATCTTTATATTCCACGGAGTTTTTGTAGCATTTGGCATATATAGCTGTGCTACTAAAGTTCGACTGGCAGGTTTTTTGTGTGCCATTGGCGTTTCTATTTGCATGATATATGCGATACGCATGATGATTAAAACTGCATTCGATGGCACTCATAGCGAACAGCTAATCAAAAAGTACATAACGTTGGTAAAAACCAATAAATTGGGGAAAGAAAAGAATAAGAGCATTTATGCGATGGCTCAATACATTGGAGAGCAATTCTCTATTGAAGGTTGGCAGTATGAATCTGACCACTCACGAAGGGATGACATAAAAGAGTTGCTGAATCTTCTGGAAATTGCCATACCAGAAAAGGCAAAGGCGCAGAGTGAAATTGGAATGCTCAGCGATTTTGAACTCCTGTTTGCGCCAGAAGGTTCTTCTGCCAATCCCCAGTATGTGCTTTATTCCATACCAGCAGTAAAAGAACAGGTGAATAGTTTTTTAGAAGCTGTGAGGATTTGTGGCCACATGTGGAAAAGCATGCTGGACGTATTAACTGACTGGCAAATAAAGGCTAAACTTTCCTATTTGGTGTTATGTGAAGTAGAGTCAGGGTCAGATCAAAAACGGAGTCCGTGTACGACTGCATTGTGCTGTGGACTGCTGTTTTACCTTAATGAATCTGCATTCCCCAATCCCAATCAAGCGCGGAACGTGCAAAAAAGTCAGACAGTAAATACCTGCCAGGGCGGCTTTACACATTATACATATTTTCTTCAACACATCAGGCAGCTGAGCGAAACGGTTGTCGGTCAGTTGCAATCTGCGGAGCAGCGATATCGAGTTCAACTTGCCTGTAAAGATATTGGCATCACCAGGCTGTGCTTGCTGGCATTGGAGCAAGCGGCTACCATTAGGCAAGTAGACTATGAGGGAATGTGCATAGTTGTACAGGAAACAATGCGTTTTCGACCTGGAGTTGGGTTGAATGAGCAGACGCTCTGTCGATACCTTTGCTTTGCTCAAATAATTGCATTGCTGAGTAATTACAAAAGCGATCGTCTTACAATGTTGCGTAATGTGCCGCTTGTCGTTCAGACGGTCCAGAATTGGTTGAGCAAGAAACCTAAAAAGCAGAAAGGTTGATGCTGAATGAATACCAGTATAAAACCAGTTTACGATGTGCGTGTCATTCGCCTTGTCAAATCATCAAGCAAGAATTCACTTGCTTGGTTCTATGGCAGTCAGTATGATTGCAATATTTGTTTGGGGCATTTTGATGTCATGTGGACTGAGGAACTTTTGCAGGGTGAGACAACTCCACTCGAGACAATTCAATATGACAGTAACAAGTCTTGGGGAAATGTAGGACAATCGCATGATGGAGATATCATTCCGGGAATTGGAGAAGAAAACTACGCCTATCCTCTGTACCTTCTTCGCCAACTCTCTGATGATAAAAATCAATCAATCAATAGGTTGAACAACTTTTGGTCTCAAAAAAATATTTATACCGTGGTTACACGCTTTCACTGTGATGTGATGGAAGAAGATGAATCATTTTCAGATCTGTTGCTTTCTCGCCTCAAAGTTGATCGTAAGACCGATACTGGAGTTTTTGTTAGGAAAGGTGAAGATGATCAGGTTGGTGACATTCGGGTTCAGGTGCAATTTCCTGAGCACGCCCCCAATCCCGGCATTGAAGCAGATGTTTGGGTAACGTTCTATGAGTCTCTTGAGTTGGGAGATATAGTTGGCATTGCAAAAGGATCTTCGGTTGCGGCAATTCTTGAGGTTCAGCGACATCTTTATGAAAGCAAGTGGGTCAGCGATGCTTACTCCTATTGTGGAATTCACAAAGACTATTTCAGAGCAAATGATGTGGAATTCAAACAATTGATGGAGATGAACAGCCCCTTGCTTGATTGTACTCAGCTCAACTATATTTCTACTAGATTTTCTGTGAGACATGCAAAAAACGCTGAGGAATATTTTAAAAAGATTGACGGCTTTATAGATATTGAAGCAGGGGCACGTTACTTTGTAACAGGAACTGCTGATTTGATCATCGACTGGGGAACCCGTAGCGAAAAAATTTTTTTAGAAATTATGCGCTGCATCGCGAATTTGAATACTTATATGTACGATGCATTTAACGATGTTATTACACGAATTGGCTTAACATATACAAAACCAATTGATAGCAGAACCGAAAAGCCAAAACGGGAAGAATTTGCGAGCAAAGTTCCTAACTACAAAAAAGTGATAGATCTTTTAAACAATCCCACACAGGCTTACCCATGGGCATATCAGCTTCTTAAGCTACTAGGAACATTGCATACTATGTATGACAATTGTGTAATGGATGATCTTTCTGCATTGCTGGTTCCTGGTGTTAGTGCATTGCTGGATCGCATTTATTATCTTCATAGTAATGAACTCTGGAAAAGAGAGTATAATGAGGAGATTTTTGCTTTTTTGGATTGTTGGGCTTTACTAACCAATGATATTTCTCATTTGGAAAGTCAACTGGTTCAACACCCAGAACTTAGTCCTGTCCGCTATTTTATTCCTGCAATGGTTCTCCAGTATGAGCAATTGTGTGTGCGGGATTGTGCGAGTTTGCTCCAGACTTTTGATGTAGGTACAGCTAATAGAAAACATTACTTGTTTGAGCCTATTCTGATCCCCTCTACCAACGAGAATACCAGCACTCGTTGCGTTCTTGACCCATGGAATGACGATCAGTATAAAGAATCCGTGCCACTCAGAATCTTTCTGCCAATCAATAAGTTGTACCAGCCGTGGAAAATTGCCCACATTCTTTGTCATGAGGTAGCGCATTACTGCGGTGACTTAGTACGTCACCGAAAAGAACGGCTATATTGTTTGATTTGCAGTGCAGTAATATACCTACTTCAACAACTTGATAGCATTGTGCCTGCTCCTCAAAGAATGGTCTCGACTGACAAATATATTAGTTTTGTTGAGAGTATCGTTGAAAATATAGTAAGAAAATATCATGCTGAATCGGAAGCAAATGACGATCACCTCAAAGTTGTGAGGAAAATCCTCCCTTGGGCGGTGTGGTCAGTTTGCGAAAATCCTCAAATTTGGGAGGATTACCAAAATCTGTTCTTGTTTGGGCTGCCAGCGGGAGAGCAACTCCGATATGCTTCTAAGCTAAATGTTATAAATATCAATTTGTTGACTGCGCTAAAGCGCTTTTGTGACGACCATACTACTCAATGCCTGATTCCAATCTGTAAGGAGTGCTATGCTGATATTGTTATGATACTCCTCTTGGATTGTTCGTTCCAGGACTATTTCGACTGTGTATTTCAAGATGAATATGCCTATTTAAAGTCCCAACTAAGAGGGCATATGGATCCAGACACTTTAGAACTTCATGAGCAGCATATTGATCGTCTCGTATTGGTGAGTCTAGTAATCAGCGAGTTATCTCCACAACACCAAAACTGGTTATCCGAGATTGAGGAGCAGAGTAATGATTGGGTGGATTCGGCGAAGGCGAAAATAAAAAAGTGGAATACTTGTCATGTTTGGATCAAGCCAGAAGCCCTTGAAAAAGACATCTTTGTACATGATTTGTGTGCTGAAAGTGTAGAACAGCTACTGACTTATTTAAGGTGTTGTGCCAAAGATTTAAATAATCGACTCGATGACAATACTTCTGACTTACAAAAAAAGAAACAGCAGTTGAAGGAACTAATTTGCCTGACCAAAAAGTCCAGTTTTAATTGGAATGAAATCCGAAAGCAATTACAAAAGCACGAGAAAGATGAGAGCATCCCATAAATTCATGATATGGCATCGACTGGAAAGAACTGTTTTTTGAAAATGAGTTTGTAAATCCTTTGTCCAAAGCACAAGCCGGAGAATACGCTTTTCCAGTGGAAATGCTGCGCCTTGCGCCTTCCGCCATCAACCGCCAGCCATGGAGAATTGTTTATTCTGAGAATGCCTTTCACTTTTACCGAACGGGAAAATCAAAAAGCAAATACACCTATGATTTGCAGCGGCTTGACATCGGCATTGGAGCGTGCATTTCTATTTGGCAGCACAGGAGCGCACGCTTGCAGGAGAGTTTAAGAGGTTCCCAGAAACTGATATCGTTTTCCAAGACGACATGAAATATTTGTTTTCGTGGGTGGAAGATTAAGTATGGCAACATCTTTAATGTAGACTTCTATGTTTACCATCAAAATCAAATTTTTTACCGCCAGCATCGCACAAAGTGCGATGCTGGCGGTATGGTTGCAAAGGCAACCAAGCCAAATCGCATATACTTTTCTGAAATCAGAATGAGATTTTGAGGGGTGTTTTTCTGGTAAAACGTTGGATTTTTCAGAATAATAGGGAAATATGAGGTATAGCTCAGCTGGGAGAGCGCTTGAATGGCATTCAAGAGGTCAGCGGTTCGATCCCGCTTATCTCCACCAAAGCAACATAATCCGAACCTTTTCCCCATCGGGGACGGGTTCGGATTTGTTGTTTACCTGGACAATCTCAGCGCGTAAAGAAAGCGGCCCCTGTCGATACGACGGGGGCCGTAAAATTATGTATTATTGTGTTTCTTGCTGGCGCTTCCATTCCTCAAATGCCGCTTGCCCTTCTTCACTGGCAAAATACGAATGCATTTGCGGGAGCAGACACCGGGCCAGTGTGTCAATCACGAAATCAGGCACCACCATTTGCCCGTCCTCTGTCCTCTTTGGCTCTGCTGTAGTCACCGTTGCCACCTCTTTTACTCGGTTTTCAAGGTGAGGCCCTGCGGGGCCTTTATTGAATTTGGAGCCTAAGGTAGCCGCTACGCGGCGGATTTCATTTTCTCCCCTCTGCTCCCTCCTGCTTCTGCTCCTACGTGAGCATTTCTTCTGACGCTTCTGCTTCCCGGACCCATGCCGGGAAATTCATTCCTTGCGGCGGGGGCTGGTCCTGATCTACAACGGCTGTTTCTACTTTGCCGCTAACATATCCTTTCACCTGACTTATCATCTGCTCGTATTCATTCCGGCTAATCTCCACCGCTTTCACATGGTCTGCCATCAGTACATTGATTTTTTCCCGTGTCCGCCGCCCTAGCTGGTCCAGCGTCATTTCTAACCGCGTCAATGGATAGTGCAAACCTGCTTCTACTTGCTTATTATATAGCTTGACACGCCCCACTGTTGAGGACTTTGCTCCCAGATATTGGGTCCACTCCTGTCCATGCCGTCGTTCTATATACGCCCGTGAATCTTTCACTAGAAAAGCGTCCTGACGCAACACGGGAATATCGACAGCCAAATCATACCGCCGGATTTTTCGATGCATTGGGCGCGTACTGCTCACACATTGCACCAGCACCATTTGGAATACCCGGTGATTTGCTACCTTATTCGGGTTGAAGTCCAGCCGCACACGCCCCCATTCTGGCTTGCGTCCATTGAGTACCGCTCCCACCCAAAAACTGTTGCCATCCTGAAATCGTATCGTGAATTGCTCCCGGAAGCTACCAATCCGAAAGCTGTCCCAGTGCGTTACTTCTACGGCATGAGTGATGGGAAGATTTTCTAACAGGTGCATGAGTTCTTCCCTGGCGGCTGGGTTAGATATATGTAAATCTAATACTATGTTATCTATTGATAATGTGATATTGCCTGTTTTTATGGGGTTATGATATGATAGAAATGTTACCATCCCCTTTGTACTATTGTACCAAATGTGCCTCCTACTAGATATGGGAGGCTGGCCCCGCGCCGCCGCCTTTCGCTTCGCACGGCGGACGGCGCGGGCCTCCTACTTACTCGACCAATGCTCTAATGTCCTCATGGAGTTTATCCCATTTCGTCACCGTTGGGATGATGATTTTTTTTGGCGGGTTTATGCCGTCCGAAAAGTAGCCCTCATTTGGCCCTACAGGCTCCAGCATGTCGATATAATCAGGAAAAGCCATCCGCTTCCCCTCAGGGGAGAGATTGCCAAGAGCGATTGGCGCGAGACTGTCACGCGCCGTTCCCATCCACTGACTATCCGGGCGTTGCAGGTCAAGCCACACGCTCATTCGTTGCGCCCTAACGCTCATAATAAGTCCGGCAACGGTTGAAATAGCTTCGTCCCGTGTGCGCTTGTCACTAATCGAGCAAAACATTCCCCACTCCGAGAACAGGAGAACATGGAACGGGTCAGCGTCTGTCACACCTTCCCGAATACGGCGCTCATTCTCGGCGGCAAACGATTTCAAGCCTTCAAAGCATTGGGCATGGTCGAACCACCCGGGACAACCGCTCAGATAAGTATATTCGCTCTTAAAATCACAGATAGTTGCCCTTGCTCCTGGGCCTTTTACATAGCGTTTTACCCGGCCTAATGCGATTTGGGCCGCGGTGCTTTTCCCTGCTCCGCTTTTGCCGATAAAAACGAGGGACGGGCACCGCTGGGGGGCCCACGTGATTAGGGGCCCCCCAAGGCCGATGCACAGTTTGTCCGCATCATAGTAAAGCGGAATCAACATATCAATAGTCCGTGTCCCGGCGGTCTACGGACGGGAGCAGGCGGTACTTATTCAACTCGCGGTTCTCGTTGTAGCGGCAATATGCATCGTCCACAAAGGCGGTGTAAACTTCGACAAATCCGCCTGGGCTGTCCCGAACCATGTCAACGGTCAGCCCACTATAAACATGGCCTCGATAAACGTGCTGGTCTGGAATACCTGGAAACTCCCCAGCCTGAAGCCTCTGGTCGATCTTTGTTTGCGCAATATGCTTGAGCAAGTCGGTGTCCACGGTTTCACGGTCTTTGGGGAGCAAAAACAAGCTCAAGCTGACTGTGCCATTTGCGCTTGGAATCATGCGGCGTGGCGAATAAATGCCACTGAGGGTCGCGGGCGGAGCAATCCCCAGCGCCCCCAACTCCCGCGCAACGGAAAAAAGGACTTTCGCTTGTGCCTCATAAGTTGCCGTCTCCGTTTGGGCCGCCTCTAAGCGGTTTGCATATTCTTGCCGCTTCTGTAGCTCTTGCTTTTTGCTCTCACGCTCAATTTTTTCAGCCTTATGCTTATCCCACCAAGCGGCAAAGGCCCATAAGCCCAGAGCCGCCGCAATAAGCTCGGCGTAGTGGCGGCGCAAAATGCCAACCACAGCCGAGATACCCAGAGCGACGAGGACGATCATTAGTGCAATAACAACAGGCACCACAAGAAAAGTCAAGCTTGCGCGGATATAGCTTCCCTCTGCCCACAGCTTTTGCACGCACTCGCTCCATTGTGTCAAGCGCTTCTTTAATAATTCCATAATAATTACTCCTTTCGTTCGAGGCGGCAAGCCCCACGAGGCTGGGGCTTGCCTGCCCTGTTACTTCCCCGCTGGGGTCGATACAACCAAGACTTTATCGAGGTGCCTGTTGATGTCGAAAGACAAATCAAGAACAGCACCGGGCACCAACTCCTTGGGGATGGGAAAGCCCTTCTTTAAGAACAGCTTATCGGTTCGCTGGCCCGCGACTTTATCATCGCGGTAACCGATATAGAGGCGGGTGCCTTGAATCCGTTCCCCTTGGTCATTAACGAAATCAATATCTTGGATGCCGTGAGCTATGACCTGCATTTTTTCTCCTTTCCCCCGTTGCGCCGGTAGGACAGCGTCTGATTAGCTTTGAGCGGCCTTGGCCAGGGCCCGCTCCCTCTATCTGCAAGACCTTAGGTCTGCTTAGATTATAACAAGCCCTTAGCCCGAGCTCAAAGGATTCAGCTAGCATTTCAGCGGCAACAAATAAAGAATTGAAAAATTTTTTTCGCTTTTTCTTGACATCTGGCACGTTTTAGCTTATACTAAGGCGAAAGTCGAGTTCGCTCGCTCCGCTTTATTATGTTTGAGGCGGTGTTTGCGTTGAGTGAACTTATTTCAATGGAGGGGGGCAGTCAAAAGGCTTCCTGTGGCAGAATAGCTACAGCTCACTGAAGTAGTGGGCGCTTGCTTCTGTAAAAGCCTTTGTTTTATAACGAAACAAGGGGTTTTTCAAAATGCCAAAACGCAACGAAATTTTGACCTACCAAAAAATCGCCGGGGATGTGCTTTCCCAAATTTGCGCCGTTTCAGGTGTTAAATCAAGCGAATTTTGCGACACTCTTTCGCAGTTTTTGGGTAACATTGATGTCCAAACTGTCGAAGCGTATTTTCGAAAAGTGCCGTATAAGTACATTGTCCCGGAAGATGGCTATGCGTCGTTTATGTTAGCGGTCACCGATACGGTGACCGAAATATGCGCAACTAACCCCTGGGGGGAAAAGGGTAGAAAAACCACCCAACAGAATTGGGCCGAGTATGGCGAGGCCCTTTTAGGTCGCATGGACACAATACATAAGCGGGCGTTTATTGTGAATCTTCAAAATGAGCTTGAACAAATTGACAAGTTTCTTGAAAATTAAAGAACACGGGCGGGGTTGTGTCTGTATGGCGCAACCCCGCTTGCTTTAGGAATGGTCACAATGTATAAAACAGAAGGAACGCCAGCCCGCAAGCTGACGCTCCCCTTTTATTCTATGCTTTTTTGAACGGCTGACGGGCCACCCCGCCGCCTGTCCCTTACTTCAAATTCTCAAACATCCGCAGGGCAATGATAAGCGCCTGTTCAATGCTGGCATTGCCCTGGGGGTCGAACTTATTGCCGCCCACGCCGTTGACGATCTCCTGATCCGCCATGAACGCCACCGCGTCCATGGCCCAGTTGGAAATCTCGCCGTTGTCGGCAAAGGTGGTGCCCTCTACCTGGGGAATCTCGCCGCCCAGCTTGGTATATACACGGGACAGCATGAGCGCCGCCTGTTCGCGGGTCACCAGCTTATCGGGGGCAAAGGTTCCGTCACCCATGCCGCCCACAATGCCCAGGGCGTTGGCCTGGATGATAACGGGGTCATTGGTATCGGAGAAGGGGCTTTCGCCGGGGGCGGGGGCAGTTTCGCCGCTCATGGCCTCGTACAACTCCACAGCGAGGGCGGCGAACTCGGCGCGGGTGATGTTCTCCGTGAAATCATCCCCCAGGCAGTCCGGCATGAGGCCCTTGATGGCGGCGCTGTCCACCTGCTCCCGCGCCCAGTCGCTCACCTCCGCGTCAACGGTGAGGGTGAAATAGACATAGCGGACAAAGTTTTTCTCGTTGCCGCTCACGTAGTGCCGATTTATATACACGGAGCCATCGCAGAAAGTAGTGGATACTCCATAAATAGTAGTACCATCGTTGCAATATTCCACGCCATTTTCGGTAAACGTCTCGGGGAGCACCACTTCTTTGCCGGTCTTGTCGATGAAACCCCACGAGTTACGATACACTGCCGCAAAGCCCTCGGAGAAGGGCTCCACATTCCCATACTTACAGGGGACAACAACCTTGCCAGTGGTGTCGATATAGCCCCACTTGCCGCCCTGCATGACCGCCGCAAGCCCATCGGAGAAATAACCTGCGGCATCAAAGGTGCAGGGAATCGCCAGTTCGCCGGTCTTGCCAATATAGCCGTATTTGCCGCCCTGCTTTACCGTCGCAAGGCCATTGGCGAAGGTGCCCACGTCATCATACTGAAAGTCAATGACTGCTTCGTTGGTCTTATTGATAAAGCCCCACTTGCCGTTCTTCTTCACCCCGGCAAGACCCTGGAAAAAAGACGTGGCATCATCATACTGGAAGGAGATGACCTCCTCCCCGGTCTTGTTAATAAAGCCCCACTTGCCGCCCTGCATGACCGCCGCAAGCCCATCGGAGAAATAACCTGC
>CAJUQD010000002.1:94608-95318 GCA_910588105.1 uncultured Oscillospiraceae bacterium
TGGAAGGAGATGACCTCCTCCCCGGTCTTGTTAATAAAGCCCCACTTGCCGCCCTTCTCCACCGCCGCAAGGCCCTGGCTAAAGCCCTTGGTATCATCATAGGTGCAGGGCACGACCTCTTTGCCAGTTGTGTCGATAAAACCAACTTTACCGTTTTTTGTTACCGCCGCAAGGCCCTCGTGGAAGCCCAATGTGCTGTCATACTGGAAAGAGGTGATTACCTTGCCAGTGTTGTCGATGAAGCCTATCTTACCGTTTTTCACCACCCACGCAAAACCCTCGGAGAAGTCCCCGGCGTTGTCATACTCGGCGGGGATCACCACTTTACCCGTCCAGTCTATAAAGCCCGCGCCCGTTGGAAAGCCGCTGGAATCTTCATACAGGTACAGTCGTGAAAGGCCCTCATGGAAAACCCATGTGGCATATTCCGTACCCTCATATTCCTCCACGGTGGGGACGGAGACTTGGACAATCTTCAGCTCCGCCGCGAACGCCGGGACGGTCAGGCCCAAGCACAGTGCCAGGGCCAGCGTCAGGGATAATAGCTTTTTTCTCATGTGTTGTTACTCCTCTCAATGTGTCAGCGCCAGTGATAAAATGAAAGAAAACGCCGAGGAAAAAATGTAGTTTTGTGGCGAAGGAGGTAAAAAAGAGGTAGACTCCCAATAGGGCGAGAAAGAGCCCGGAAAGGGAGTCAGGACATGAAAGGA
>CAJUQD010000003.1 GCA_910588105.1 uncultured Oscillospiraceae bacterium
GAACCTGTATTTCAGGGCGGAGTAAGTTAGGGCGGAGTAAGCGAGGGAGGAACGGTGTGGAAAGGGGTGAAGTCTGCCCTCCGCCGGACTAAAGCGGCCTGGAAGAACAAAATATCAGGACAAGAAGACTGTGAGTGCCCATGGGGCGGTTCACGGTCTTTTTTTGTTCCCAAAAACGAGAGGAGAAAAGACTATGAGTGAACAGAACAGCAGCGCATTCCCGTTCAGTGAACTGGCCGGCGGCGAGGGCCTGGACATCGACGCCATCTTCGGCGGCGCGCCTGACGGCGCAGCCCCCGGCGATGTGAACCCCTTTGAGGCGGCGCTGGCCCAGCAGGCCGCGCCCGCCGCATCCATCCCGCAGGGGCAGCCCCAGACGACGGCTGTGCCCACCGAACAGGCGCAGCCCCAGCCCGTGCCCCAGGCCGCCCAGCAGCCCGCAGCATCTGCGCCGCCTGTGTTCCAGAGCGTCCAGCCTGTACAGCCCGCCCCGGCCACCGCGCCTGCGGCAGCCCCGGCAACCCAGCCCCCGCTGGATATCGACCCCCTGGCCGCCGCCATGGCGGAGCAGGAGGCCAAGGCGGAGCAGAAGGCGGCCAAGTCCCTGTTTGAGAAGGCCCCGGTGTTCCACTACGGCAGCGCCCGGGAGGACATCACCGACCCCGGCATGACCTTCGAGGAGCTGCGCATCGCCAAGTCAGCGGATTTCCCCGAGCTGGGCGAGGGCAAGAAGGTGTCCTGGACGGTGGAGTACGGCAAGACGGTGAAGGCCATCACCGACCCCAAAGGCACTACCATCGCCTCCGTAAAGTCGGAGATCGAGCTGTCCAAGGCGTTCCTGGACAACCTCAAGAAGGCCAAGGACAAGAACCCGGACTGCCTGGTGAAGCCCCGGGTCACCGCCCAGAGCAAGGGCATCGCCGCCTATAAGGGCGTGTTCGCCTCATTGGAGGAGGCCCGGGCGTCGGGCAAGGCCATCTGCACCATCCCCGGCGGGGACGGAAGGGTGTACGAGCTGCGTAAAAACGAGCTGGGCGAGTTCATCGCCCCCAAAGACAGCGTGATCGACCTGGGATCGGTCAGGGCCGGGTTTACCCCGGCCCTCCCCCTGGTGCCCATGGAGCTGCTGGCCCAGATCATCTCCTTCTTTCGGTGCTGTATGACCGGCCCCGAGGAATTTGAGGCGCTGGCCCACATTCTCTGGGACAAGCAGGAGCAGGAATTTGTGGTGCGCGTCCCTGAGCAGACGGTGACCAAAGCCCACATCGACGCCAAACTGAACCGGGACGATCTGCCGGAGGAGCGGTATCTCCATTACATCGACATCCACAGCCACAACAGCATGGAGGCCAAATTCTCCCCTGTAGATGATGAGGATGAGCGGGCCACACGGATCTACATCGTGGTGGGCCGTCTGGACAAGTTCTTCCCCGACATCACGGTGCGGATGTCCTGCGGCGGAACCTACCTGACGCTGCCCCCGGGGTGCGTGCTGGAGAGCTTTGGCGCGGTGTTCCCCGCCGAGTGGCGCACTCAGGTGAAGCTGCTGCGCAGAAGCGCCCCGCCGGTGCTTCATCCTTTGGCTGAGCGGCTTCGGTGTCAGGGGATTGTCTAATGAAGTTTTCTATGACCCGCCCAGTGAAGATCGTCATGCTGGGCGCGGGCGGCACCGGGGGGCACATCGCGCCCCATCTGTACCGTCTGCTGTACTCGCTGAAACGCCCGGTGCGGTTCATCCTCTGCGACGGCGACGTGGTGGAGGAAAAGAACCTGGTGCGGCAGAACTTCACCCCCGCCGACCTGGGGGAGAACAAGGCCAGGGTGCTGGCGGAGCGGTATTCCGCCGTGTTTGGCATGGAAACGGAGTATGTGGCCTCTTTCGTGGAGGATGAGGCACAGCTTTGCGGCCTGCTGAAACCGGAGCATCTCTGGATGCGCCAGCCCGGCCACGAATACAACGTGCGGACGCCGGAATTGGTTATCCTCATCGGCGCTGTGGACAACAACAAGTCCCGGCAGCTGTGCCACCGGGTGTTCTACCAATCCGAAGAACTGATCTACATCGACAGCGGAAACGGCGAGTTCACCGGCCAGGTGGTGTGCGGCGTGCGCCGGGGCGGCAGAACCTACTACCCGCCCATCGGCATCGTCTACCCGGACGTGCTGGAGGAGACGGACAAGTTCCCCACGGAGCTGTCCTGTGCCGAGGCGTCGGTGTCCGCGCCCCAGAGCATGGCGGCCAACATCACGGCGGCCATGGCGGTGGTGGACATGGTTTACAACATCCTGGCCACGGGCAGCAGCACCGTGCGGAAGGTGACCTTTTCCACCCAGACCGTCAATGTGCGGCCTGAGCTGCAAAAGACAAGTACAAGGAGGAAGAAAGCGGCATGAGAGCAACGGTAGACGCAAAAACCTTTGCCCAGGCACTGGATCAGGTAAGCGGCCTGATCCACAAATCGGTTATCCCGGTGCTGAACGCGGTGCTGGTTCGGTTCGAGGAGGATCGCTGCACCTTGGCCTCCACCAACCTGAACACCTGGCTGTCCGTAGGGATGCCGGCCCAGGGCGACAGCTTTGCCTTTTTGCTGGATCGGCCCCGCGAGAGCGCCCGGGCCTTCCGGCAGTTTGAGGGCGAATTGGCCATGGAGCAAACGGAAACAGGGGAAGGTGACCGGCGGCGGATCAAGCTGGCTCTGTCCTGCGGGCCCCGGTCTGCGGAGCTGCACCCGTTCCTGCCAGATGATTTTCCTGAACAGCAGGCGTGGGAGCCTATGCACAGCTTCACCGCCAACGCAGCCAAGCTGTACGCCCGCGTGGAGCGGGTGAAGTACGCCGTGGGGATTCCTCGTAAAGAGGAGGCCAGGGCCTGCCGGATCAGCGTGCAGTTCAGCGGGAACCGCGTCTACACCCTGGACGGCTGCCGTATGGCCTGGGACACCGACCCGGAGCTGGAGGTACCCGCGCCCTTCATGGCGGCCCCGGACGCGCTGGAGCATTTGAAGCTGTTCGGGGATCAGACGGTCTCCGTCCAACTGGGGGAGCGATTCGCCAGGGTGACCGACGGCATGACGTCGCTGGTGTTCCGTCTGCCCGAGGGCGAGCTGTATAAGCTGGACAGCGCCCTCACAGATAAGTTCCGGGCGGAGTTCCAGGTGTCCCCAAAGGAGTTCCTGTCTGAGCTGAAGTATTTGAAGCAGTCCCTGCGAGGAAACCGCGCCCACCTGGTGCGCTTCAGCGGCGGCGCGCTGCTGGCCGAGAGCATGGGGGAGCGGTACGCCACGAAAATCTCTGCCGCCGGGTGCGAAGGCGTGGAATTTGGGTTCAGCCTGGATTATATGACGGACGCCATGGAGCAGTTCAAAAAAGAGCCGTCCGTGGCCATGAAGGTCAGCACCGGCTCCCTTGGCCCCATCATCATCGAGGCCCAGGGGCGCGGCGACCGGGCCCTGGTCATGCCCGTCCGGCTGGGAGAAGCCAGCAGGGTGGCATAGGAGGAAACAATGGATTTCAAGGAATTTAACAGGCTCTACCGCAAGGACACCATTTCGTTTTTGATCGCCTTGAATCTGTATCTGGGCTACGGGGCCACCGTGCTCAGGGCGGGCTCCAAGGAGGATCTTTCCGGCGCCGCGGCCCTTGAGATATCCGGGCTGTTCGCGGCGGAAAAGCGGGATCACATCATCGAAACGGTGCGGAAGCTGGCCGAGATGGATCCCAACGATTTGATCCCGTACATCTCCCAGTGCGGCATCCGCGCCGGGGCCAGCAGCTCGGACGAACCCGGCGTCTGCCCGGTGTGCGGCGGCAGGATCAAGTACGACCACGAGGGCTCCTCAGAGTGGAACTTCATCCTGACCTGGCACTGCCTGGACTGCGGCGCCACCGGCGAGGAGAACCATCACCTGGTGTTTGACGCCCACTATAACCTGCACGAGAAGAACGGGGATCCCATTCCCCGAAACTATCAGAAATAGGAGGAAGCTGAACATGAAAATTGTGTACATCCCCCGCGGTGAAACCGTGTCCTATGATAACCTCGCCACCGAGTGCCTGGTGGTAGAGGGGTGTTTGAAGGTGACCTATGACCTCAAGGCAAAGAAAATTATTGGAAGCGGCTCTGTTACGGCCAGCAGTATTTCGGCGGACGACATTCGCGCGGATGAGCTGAGTTCGGTAAGAGTGTCCTGCCGGCGTTTGATTGCCAAGCGCGTGGAGACCTCTGAGCTGTTTGCGTCGGAAAGCGCCGCCGTGTCGTGCCTGTTGTCCGCGGACTATGTGCAGGCAAGCCAGCTGTCGGTAGTGCTCAGCTACGTCCATGACGTGGACGCTGTCGAGATCATCAACCTTAAGCAGAAAAAACGGGGCCTGTTCCGATTTCTGCTGGCGTCCAGTCTGCGCTCCTGGTGGACACGGCTTACCGCTCCCGCTGAGGACGTGATGGACGCGGAATACGAGGTCAAGAACCCCACGCCGGTTGTCCACCTGGAAACTGAGAAGGAAAACAAGCCCGCCGCTTAACTGCGGGCGAACCGGAGGCAGGAAGCGGCCGCTTCCTGTCCTCTCAATTTTAAGGAGGTCATGAAAATGTCCCACAAATCACAGGAAAAGAATATGCGAAGGCTGGCCGAGCTGTTTTCTCAGGATCTATCCTACATCTGGGGCGAAAACGAGAGCGGCCCCAACGGCGCGAAGAAGCAGTTTTTGAACACGGGCCGGACGTTTCTCCGGGCACTGGGCAAGGACCTGGGCCTGAGGGATGCCGAGGCGCGATCCAACCCCGGCGGCATCGCTGTGTCCGGGGACTGCTCCCTGATCGGGATGTGGCAGACCAACGGGCTGTATGTCCATCTGTCCCAGCCCTGCTGTGATCGGGAGCGGGTGCTGCTCTACCGCACTGTCCGCCACAGCAAGGACTACACCGGCGGGCGCAACCTGTATCTCACCCGCCAAGACCTGGCGGAGATGAGCTATCCCGACCTGCTGTTCCTGCTGGCGGCGGTGCGGGAGGAGGGCGGCTATGAGCGGGCAGCCTGACGCGCCCCAAACCGAACCGCGCAGCTATGCCCTGGAGGGGCTGCGGGGGCTTCAAAGCGAAGTCCCCCGGCTCACCCAGGCTATGGTGCTGTGCCGGGCCAGGGTGGAGCGGCACCGAAATACCGATCTTGCCGCCGCGCGGGACGATTACAACGATCTGCAAAATACAAGGCAACGGCTGGCGGAGGCATTGGGCGAGGCCCAGCTCCTGCTGATGGAGGCGGAAGAATACCAACTGGCCGCCAACGCGGGACAGCTGAAGGAGGGTCTGCTGGGGTTTAACCTGTTGAGCAATACCTACCGCCCGGTATATGACGCGCTGAACGGCTTCGCGGCCCAGCTCCCGGTGGATGGAACCACCAACGCCCGGGTGGTAGGCAGGCTGATGAACAACATCAAGCTGGGGTACTACCCCACCGACCCGGACAACATCTCGCTGATTTTGAATGGCGTCCAGTTCCCTGAAGGGGTGACCACCAACCTGCTGGATCCCTGCTGCGGCTGCGGGAAGGCCCTGCGGCAGATGGCTGACGGAAACAACTGCTATACCTACGGTGTGGAGCTGGACAACGCCCGGGCGGATGAGGCCCAGACCCGGCTCCACCGGGTGGGCTTCGGCAGCTTCTTTTTCAGTCAGGTCAGCCGGGAATCGTTCCATCTGCTGTTTCTCAACCCGCCCTACCTGTCTGTTCTTAATGAGAGCGGCGGCAGGGCCCGGCATGAGAAGCGGTTCCTCATCGAGAGCCTGGGCGCGCTGGCCATAGGCGGCCTGCTGGTGTATGTCATCCCCTACTACCGGCTTACCCCGGACATCTGCCGGGTGCTGGCGGACAATTTTGAAAACCTGGGCCTGTGGCGGTTTACCGACGCCGAGTTCAAAAAATTCAAGCAGGTGGCCCTTCTGGGCACACGGAAACGGCGCGACACGGAGTCCCAGGATACCCGCTGGCTGGAATGGTTTGCCGCGCACCCTGATTCGATCCCCTGCCTGACCGAACTGCCCGAGGGTCACTACCCCCTCCTGGCCAGACCGTTGGAGGTAAAGACCTTTCGGGGGGAGAAATTCAACGAGAAGGAGCTGGAGCGCCAGTTGAGCCGTTCGGACAGCTTCCAGCGGATGATGGCCCGCAGCGAGCTGGACAGCGGGATAAAGCGTCCGCCGCTGCCCCTGTCCATCAGCCAGATCGGGCTGATCGGCGGCTCCGGGCTGATCAATGGCCTGATTGAATGTGACACGCCCCACATCATCAAGGGCCGGATCGTGAAGGTGACCCGCAAGGAGACAGAGGAACAGTTTGACCCCAAGGGCCGGCACACCGGCACCGAACTGCACGAAACCATTACCAACAAAATGATTTTCAACATCTTGACGCCAAACGGCTTCAAGGCGCTGACGTAGGAGGATTTTTCATGAGTGTAATTGCTGTGAACCCCCGGTTCCATCCGGGCCAACTGATGATCACCCGCAACGCGAAAGGCGTTCTGCCCCATTCTGAAGTGGACACCGCCATCAAGCGGCACCTGCGCGGGGACTGGGGCGATGTGTGCCAGTCCGATTGGCAGCTCAATGAAGACGCGCTGAAGCACGGAGGCCGCCTGCTGTCCGTCTACCACACCCAGGACGGCGAAAAGTTCTGGATCATTACCGAGGCAGACTACTCCGCCACCACCGTCCTGCTTCCCAGCGACTACTGAGGAGGGGGTGGCGGTATGAGCATGAAGCTGAATTTGAAGCTGCTGGCCACCCGTTTTTCCCAGACAAAGGACGGCCCTCCCGTATCGGAGGACGGTGTCAACCGCTACCTGCTGGAGCAGGTTCTGCGTCCCAATCTGGAAGGGGATCTTCTCCGCCTGGGTGAAATCGACTTTGACGCTTTTGACGCGGACGACGTGCCCGCGCTGGAGGATTACTATGACAAGCTGTATAAAGCGTCGCAGAATCTCTCCCAGTTTGTGCAGACGCTGAACCGGGTTCCGCCCGCCTCCAAGGCGGTGCGCACATTTTGCTGAGGTGCTGCTATGGAGGATCTGAATTCTTACTTTTTCCATATGCTGTACCTCGCGAAAATGGTTTATGACAACCCCAGACTGAAAAAAGAGTGGCCGTCGTTTCACAGCATTCCCCTGGATGAAGATTCATTTTATGAGCTGTCCATGGAATTAGCCGTGTCGATCTTTGAAGATACCAGCTGCTACTATAACGAAGAATCAGGGATAGAAACCTGGGTGCTGTCCGATCCCACCGTAGACCGCTTCTGCGAGTTGTGTACACGGCTTGAAACAGAAAAAGGACTGGAGGAGGGGATCAACCCCTACCGCCGGAACGCCGAGCAGATGATCCACGAGGGATTCCGCCTTGACAGCTACAGCTATGACTACGGATGGCGGCTGTCTGCCGGCGACCGGGGACGGTATTGCATCCTGTTCTTTTCGAGTGATGATTTCTATGGATTGGAGGAGCTGCCCGTGGCATTCATGGAGATCCTGGACGGGTTTCACGAGCTGAACCGGCAGCTGGAGGTGGTGCTGGGACTGAACAAGCTCGTCCCGATCTATCCGCTGGGGAACGAATGGAAGGAGGCGGCATAATGCCGGACAAATTTGACATGACCATCCGCATCAACACCGAGCGCGGCGAGGTGGTGGTAGAGCAGCAGAAAGCGGGCGGCATCACCACCCACAAGCACATCACGCCCCAGGCCCTGTGCGACTGCTTTCTCACCAGCCGGTATGATGATGAGCGCCACGCCACCGGCCTGCTGCCTGAGGGCTGCATTGCCGCGGTAATGGAAAAGAAGTATATCTACTACTTTATCCGCTACCCGGAGCTGTACGCAGACATCACCTATTATGACACCGAGTACCGGGATTTCCCGCTTCCCCGGTTGGTGTTTGGCTTCCAGTATATGCCCCAGGAGGGCAAGGTGGCCAGATGCAGGGTGTGCGTGGTGAAGGACGAACGCCTAACCTCGGATACGCCAACCTACCGCTATCCCTTTTCCAACGTACACGGGGACAACAATATCTGCACCGGGAACAATGCCCTGCCCATCTACAGGGATCCCGCCCGGCTGCACACACTGGCGGGCTATCTCCTGCGCCTGCCCAACAACAACGACCTCTATTCCAGGGAAAACAACCGGCTCCATGCCGAGTACCGCGACCTTTTGGAGCAGATGAAGGGGAAAACCCCGTCCCACTATTACACTGACGTGCTGGTGCCGGACGGCAAAACACTGAAAGACTTTTTAGACGCGAGGTGAACACCGTGAATCAGAAAGACCCGAGGCAGATCCAGGCTGAGCTGGCCATGCCCTTCGCGCCGGAGGATCTGGAGTGGCGGCTGCAAAAGGTGGTCGAGGCAAAGGAACTGGGTATCGCCGTCCCCTATGTCACCAACCGGGCCATCATGGGCCGGCTGGACGATGTGGTTGGGCCAGAGAACTGGTACAACGACTTCAAGCCCTGGCACGGGGCCGGCGGCAAGGAGGCCCAGCTGTGCGGTATCTCCATCCGCTACGGGGACGGCTTCATCACCAAATGGGACGGCGCCGAGGATTCAGACATTGAGCCCGTCAAGGGCGGCCTGTCCGACAGCATGAAGCGGGCCGCCGTCCAGTGGGGCATCGGCCGAGTGCTGTATAACATGGACGTAGTGTTTGTGGAAGTGGAAAAGCGGGGCAAGACCTGGTGCATCAAAAAGGATCAGCAGGAGCGGCTGGATTACGCCTACCTCAAAATGCTGGGTAAGCTGAACCTGAAGCCCGCCCCCGCCGGAGGGCTGCGGCCCCAGGCGGAGCCGGAGCCCGCGCCGGACGGTCAGGCGGCGGGAACGCAGCAGGGGAGAGGCAGCAATGATGCCGCCGGGCGTGCCGGAAACGCACCAACAGGTAAGCCGAGGGGGAACGGCATTTCGTACATCATCCGCCAGGCCCGTATCAACAAGGGGATCAACTCCACCAGCACCCAGCTGAGGCTGGAATCCTCCCAGAGGGACAAGCTGGAAGCCTTTGTCCGGGGAGAGCACCCGGAGCTGGCCGTGGGCGTGATCCTGACGGATGTGAAACTGGAAAAGCGGCAGAAAGATACCGTTGTCTACTATATGCTTGAAAAGTTTAGGATTGCGGACACCCAGCCCCAGGCGGCATAGGAAGGAGAAGAACATGGAAAAAATCCAAAGCTTTCAGATCACCGGCATGACCATCGCCGGGTTCAAGTCCTATGGGGAACCCACGAACCTGGTGTTTGGAAATCCCACGGTTATCACCGGCGGCAACGGCCGGGGCAAGACCAGCATCGCCGACGCCATCGCCTTTGCTGTCACCGGCCTCCCCTTCTTTGGGGAGCGGGGCATTGACCGGCTGCACAATGAGGCCCAGCCCGACGTGTCCATCACCATGAACTTTGTGGATGAGGCGGGCACAGCTCATGTGCTCACCCGTACCCGGCACAAGAGCACCATGTCCATACTCTATGACGGCTACACGATCCGCCAGATGGATCTCACCGAGCTGTTTGGCGAGAAGGATGTGTTCCTGTCCATCTTCAATCCTCTCTATTTCATTGAAGAGCTGGGGGAGGACGGCAAAAACCTGCTGGAGCGGCACCTGCCCCTGATTTCCCATGAGGCGGTGCTGGCCCAGCTCTCCGACGCAACCCGGGCATCGCTGGAAAATGAACCGCTTCTCTCCCCGGACACCTACCTGAAGCAAAAGCGGGCGGATATTCGGGAGCTGGAGGAAACCATCATCTATCTCCAGGGGCAGAAGGACTTGACGGAAACCCAGGGCGAGGATTGGAGCCAGATCGTGGAGGGCCTGTCAGCCCGCAAGGACGCGTTCACCCGGACGCTGGAGAAGCTGGAGGCCAAGCGGTTTGACGGCCTGGACACAAAAGCCATGGAACAGCGGCTGGTGGAGCTCAGCGCCCGCTACCATGAGGCGGCTCAGGATGACTCTCCCCTGGACGCTGAGATTTTGGAGCTGGAACGGAAGCTGGCCGCCCGGAAGGCGGAGCAGTACCAGTCCGCCTACACCCAGGCCATCGCTGACGCCACCGCAAAACTGGGGCAGTTGACCGCCCGGTTCAATATGGACAAGCAGGCGTTCCAGACGTTTGCGTCCGGCATGACCTGTCCCACCTGCCGCCGCCTCATCACCGAGGAGGCATTGGTGGAGGTGCGGACCGGGCTGGAGCAATCTGCCAAGGAGACCGTCGCCGCCGGCCAGGAGCAGCGGGCCCAGCTCAATGAGCTGAAAGAGAACGATGCCAAGGCCAAGGCTGTGTTTGAGCAGTTCCAGGCCGATGATGTGGCAAAGCTGGAACAGCAGCTGGCCGGCCTCAACGCGAAGAAGTCTGAGGACAGCCCTGTGGACAGCCTGCGCACTGAGATCCAGCAGCTCACCGCCGACCTGGAGTACGGCAACCTCTCCGAGTCGGAGTACGACCAAATGGAGGAGTGCCGGGAGGAACTGCGGGAGTGCGCCGCTGATTTGAAAGCAGCCCAGACTGTGGTGGAGCAGAAGCCGGACGACTTTGACGAAAAGATCAAGGCCGCCCAGGACAAGATCACGGTGCTGAAAAAGCTGATTGCCGACGTGGCTATCTACATGAGCGAACGGGCAAAGCTGACCTTCTCGGCGCTGAAAATGAACAAGGTGGAGATCTCCCTCTACGATGTGGTGAAAACCACCGGGGAGCGGAAGGACGCTTTTAAGTTTACCTACGGCGGACGGCGCTACGACAGGCTCTCCCTGTCCGAGAAGATCCGGGCGGGGATGGAGGTGTCCGAGCTGATGAAGCGGCTCACCGGGCGCAATTACCCGGTGTTCGTGGACAACATGGAGTCTGTGGACGATCTGGCCAATGTGCGGCCCACCGGGCAGGTCATCATGGCCAAGTGCGTCAGCGGCACGCCGCTGGCGGTGCGGCCGGTGCGGCCCATCACCCTGGCGGAGCGGCAGGCTGCATAGGAGGTGATCCCGTCTGGCCGTGAAGCAGTATGACAAAATTCCCATCGTGGACGCGGCCAGACGGTGTGGTGTGGCCCTCGACTCCCGGACGCTGAAGCACCGGGAGGTGGAGGCCACCTGCCCCTTCTGCCACGACCACGGGCCGGGGAAGTATCACCTCAGCCTGAACACCAGCACGGATCTGTACCGCTGCAACCTGTGCGGCGCCCACGGCAACAGCCTGACGCTGTATGCCCGGCTGATGGGCGTCTCTAACAAGGAAGCATATCAGGCGCTGACCCGGGAGGGCAAGGTCTATCCCATGCCCCGGCAGGCAAAGGCCCGGCCGGAGGCGGAGCGCCAGCCCCTGCCCTTGGAGCGGCGGCACGAAGCCTATACCGCCATGCTGGAACATCTCACCCTGCTGCCCCGGCACCGGGAAAACCTGCTGGAGCGGGGGCTGTCTGAGGAACGTATCCAGGCAAACCAATACCGCAGTATGCCGGAAACGGACGCGGGGCGGCGGCTTTTGGCTGCCTTACTCCGTTCCAGCGGCCATGAGCTGCTGGGGCTTCCGGGATTCCGTACTTACTACGGCGACTGGACGATCACCGGCCCAAAGGGGTTCCTGATCCCTGTCCGCAACAAGGACGGGCTGATCCAGGGCATGAAGATCCGACTGGACGATGCGGATAAGCCCAGCAGGAAATACCGCTGGCTGTCCAGCCGGGATAGGCCCAACGGCACCCGGAGCTATTCCTGGATCCATGTCACCGGCGACACCACCCAAAAGCGGGCCTTCCTGACGGAGGGCCCGCTGAAGGGGGACGTGGCCAGCTACCTGGCCCATGACACGCTGTTTGTGTGCGTGGGCGGCGTGAACGCCATCCGCGGGCTCAAGGGCACCCTGAAGGATTTGGGCGTCACCCAGGTGGTGGAGGCCATGGACATGGATCAGATGACGAACCCCAATGTCCGCAGCGCCGTGCTGGCGATGCGGAGGGAAGTACAGGCCATCCGTGGCCTAAAATACACGAAATACACATGGGATCCGGCGTACAAAGGGGTGGATGATTACCTTCTCAGCCGGGTGGCGGCCATGTAAAAAAACAAGGAGGGCAAAGTAATGGATAACGTATTTGATATGCATGATTTCATCGGGACATCCCAGGGCAACCAGGCACATATGCTGGGCAAATTTCTCTATTTCTCCTTGGCAAACCTGCTGGTGGACAAGGGGGAGCTGTCCAAGCTGTGCGAGGACATGGGAATCCCCTACGCCGGCGGCACCCGGCTGTCCGTGGGCGACGCGTTCCGCTCCGCCACCGGCGATATCCGGGAGCGCGTCCCGGTGACGGCCATGGGAGAGACCAACATCTACCTGGCCTACTGCCGGGATAACAAGCGCACCAGCGCCGATATTTTATCCCGGGAGCTGGTGAAGGAGACGCTGAACCAAAAGACCAACAACTACGAAAAGCTGGCGAACATCAGCTATGATAAGAAAGACGGCGTGTTCCGGGCGGAAAACCTGGCGCCGGATGACGCCATCGACGTGCCGGCCTGCTGCCGCAAGGCGGAGGAGCTGTTTGAGCTCTATCAGAAGTGCGCCAACCGAAAGCAGATCGAAACCATCTGTGTCAACTATCTGCGGGGGCTGGAGGCCACTAAGCTGAGTATCACGGGGCATATGTACTTCGTGCCCCGCACCCACATGGACAAGGTGGATGTGTTCGAGGAGTTCATCGGGTTGCTGGGCGGGCTCAACCGCAGGGAGACGCCGCTGATGGTGAACAGCTTTTTCATCATCGACGATGAAAAGCAGCGGTCTAAAATGACCGAGGAATTCTATGCGGCGGTGAAAAAAGAGATTGCCACCTACCAGGAGCGGGCGGACTATCTCATCAAATCCGGCAGCCAGAGCCCGGCGGTGATGGATCGCTGGGTGCTGAAGATCCAGGCGCTGGAGGAGAAAAAGAAGCACTATGAGGGTGTACTCCGTCGGGAACTGGATGGCTTGGACGATGAATTTTCCACGCTGAAGTTCCTGGGGCAGGAGCTCCAAATGAGGGCACAGAGTATTCGCTTTCAAAAGGCGGCATAAACGGGAATAAGCGTGCGGGGGAAGGTTCAGTCTTCCCCCGCATTGTTTTCTCTATTTGTTGCGATGCCTCTTATGCAATTAAATAGAAAGCCTTTCACATAGCATGAGCCTGGAGCCTGTCTCTTAACGAGATGTGGTCTGTTAGCTGGCCGTTCCGTCTCCTAATATTGGGTATCGTTCTGCTCCAGCTTCTCTGGCAAGCAGCAGTGGACTGCCAGACTATAATAAAAATAATGGTTTGTATGCAACTGGCAGGCTGTGCTCTGGCACAAGAACGGCTGACAGCTCAATGTGCTTCCTCAGAAGCTGGAAGTGCTGACAGCGTGACCACAAACGTAGTTCCCACGCCCACCTGGCTAGACGCTTCAATTTTTCCGCCATGAAGGTCAACAATTCTTTTTGTGAGTGAAAGGCCCAGCCCATTCCCAGCTGTTTTATGGGATGTATCACCTTGATAAAATTTTTCGTATATTCGTTGGAGTACCGCTTGATCCATGCCAATCCCAT
The DNA here is from genome assembly GCA_910588105.1 of uncultured Oscillospiraceae bacterium. Taxonomy (GTDB): domain Bacteria; phylum Bacillota; class Clostridia; order Oscillospirales; family Oscillospiraceae; genus Enterenecus. Next base: position 13,600 of record CAJUQD010000003.1, read on the forward strand.
CGTCTTGGATTACAACTTGAATGTCAGTTCCTATCTTCCTGAGCAGTACACGGATTTTTCCGGCTTGCTTGACAAATTTAATTGCGTTTCCAAGCAGATTTTGCCAAATCTGTAGGAGTAGATCACGGTTGGCATAACAGTCCACTGGATCTAGGTCAATATCCAACTCAAGATGTTTTCCGTTCCACTGCGGTTCCAACATTAGGATAGCCTCCCGCAGTTGCTCATCCAGGGAGAACCACTCCCTCTGAATTTCAATCTCTTGGTGTTCCAGCCGCGACAAAAGTAGAATATTACCGATCAGTGTGGAAAGCCGCCGTGTGTTAAACAGGATGCGCCGAGTATATTCAGTCCGTTTTTCTTCGGAAAGCTCTTTGCGCTGCAGCAGTGTGGCGTATCCCTCAATCGCCGATAAAGGTGTCTTGAACTCATGGGACACGTTTTCAATAAAATCATTTCGGAGAATTTCAGTCCCAGCTAACTCTCGGGTCATTACGTTGAAATTGTGGGCCATCTCCCGGATCTCAGAAGCTGGTATATCCTCATTCAATTCGATATTGAAATTTCCTTTTGCCACCTCTTGAGTGGCTTTGCTGATTTCAAGGATCAGCTCTAGCGGGCGTTTTCCAATCAGCCTAAACAAAATTGTTCCAATGACGATGCTGACCGTTGGGGTGACGAACAGCCCCCGCAGAAGATGCTGAGAATCCAAAAAACCGATACGAAACAGCAACACAGCAAAGGCGGTGGAAAGGGTCATGGTTATGCTCAAAACCAAGAAGAGTAGAATGGAAAACATTGCGGCTGTTTTTATAGTCCGCTGATGCAGTTTCATTTCTTCACCACCTTATAACCCAGTCCTCGGATAGTGATAATATCAAAGTCTGGATTTCCACGGAAACGCTCTCTAAGTCTGCTAATATGTACGTCTAGAGTATGGGGGTCCGTTTCGCTGTCCACTCCCCATATATCGTCCATGAGCTGACGCCTCGTAAATATGTGGTTGGGAGAGGCCGCCAGCTTGAACAGGAGGAGGAACTCCTTCTGAGGGAGTTCTGTTTCCTCGCCGCCAGTATGGACGGTCAACGTGTCGCAGTCAAGAATTGTATCGCCCAGCTTTGTCCTGCGCTGACTGGCGATTTGGGATCGGCGCAGCAGGGCCTCCACTCGCCATACCATCTCATTGACATCAATTGGCTTGACCATATAATCATCTGTGCCGATGCGGAAACCTTCTCGTTTATCCGCCGCACTGGATCTTGCTGTAATCATCAGAACAGGCGTGTTGTAATGTGCTTCCCGCAACGCTTTAATCAGCTCAAACCCGTCCATACGCGGCATCATAATATCCGAAATAATCAAATCGACATACGTCTCGTCCAAAATATCAAAGGCATCAATTCCGTCTACAGCCGGAACCGCAGTGTATCCATTTTCCGTCAGAACCGCACAGAAAAGATCCCTCAGCTCATTATCGTCCTCTACCACCAGGATTTGAAACATTTCTACCACCTCTTTTTCACAGTATAGCAAAGATATCAATATTGTGGAAGCATTTTAAACCAAAAATCTCAACTGAACCTCAACGACATCAAATTGAGGTTCAGTTGAGATTTGGTTGAGTTTTAGTTGAGAAAAACAGCGTATGATCTCGTTACTAAACGGCAACAGGAGGGAAACCTATGCTGCAAATTCAAAACATAAAGAAGCAATATAAAACAGGCTATCTGATCCAGCAGGCCCTAGACAATGTCAGCTTGAGCTTTCGGGACAGCGAATTTGTTTCAATCCTTGGCCCCAGCGGTTCTGGTAAAACCACGTTGCTGAATATCATCGGCGGACTGGATCAATATGATAGCGGCGAATTAATGATCAACGGCATCTCCACCAAAAAATATAGGGATAAGGACTGGGATTCCTACCGAAACCACACCGTTGGCTTCGTTTTCCAAAGCTACAATTTGATTCCTCACCAGTCCATCCTCGCGAATGTGGAGTTGGCGCTGACTATCTCCGGCATCTCTCGCAGGGAGCGCCGCCAAAGGGCAGAGCAGGTGCTGACTCAGGTGGGGCTGGGGGATCAGCTCCATAAGCGTCCCAATCAAATGTCTGGGGGACAGATGCAGCGAGTGGCCATTGCAAGGGCGTTGGTCAACAATCCAAGCATCCTTCTGGCCGACGAGCCCACCGGAGCACTGGACACCGCCACCAGCCTCCAGATCATGGAGCTGCTGCGGGAGGTTTCTAAAGAACGTCTGGTTGTCATGGTGACTCACAATTCTGAGTTGGCGGAGCGGTATTCCACTCGTATTGTCAAACTGCAGGACGGTAGGATTACGGACGATTCCGCGCCTTATACCCCGGAAGTGGGGGAGCTCCCGACACCAAAGTATCAAAGCATGGGCCGGGCTAAAATGTCGCTCCTCACAGCATTGTCGCTCAGCTTTAATAATTTGCGCACAAAAAAAGGGCGGACGCTGCTAACATCTATTGCTGGCTCCATTGGCATCATCGGCATTGCATTGATCCTGGCCCTTTCCTCCAGTGTAAACCGCTATATCGCAGATATGCAGAAGGACACAATGACCTCTTATCCCATCACAATCAGTGCGGAAACCTTTGATATGTCTGGCATGATGGCTGGCGGGCAGCGGATCGGCGGGCCAAACACGCGATCCGAACTGCGGGATGGCGTACACGCGGATTACCGGGATATTGAACTGAGCGAAACCGTATTCGCCAGTATCATAGAAAATAACCTGACAACGTTCAAGAGCTATTTGGACGACCCAAACAGCGAAATCCATCAGTATCTGGGGGAAAATGGATTTGTCTACACCTATGATGTGTGCTTTGATGTTTATTCTTATGACGCGAACGGAGTGTTGATTAATAGCGGCGCAGATGTTGGGACCTTAATCAGTTCCGGCGGGGGATTCAGTTCCATGCCAGGCGGGATCGGAGATATGTCAATGATGATGGGCGGATCTGCTGGGGCCGAGAATTTCTCCGAGCTGATGGCAAGCCCTGACGGCAATATGGTCAGTCATATCGTCACCGACAGCTATGAAATGCTTTACGGGGCCTGGCCAGAGCATTTTGATGAGGTGGTGTTGGTTCTGGATGAGAACCAGTCCCTTTCTGCCAGCACTCTCTATCAACTGGGTCTGCTGACAGCGGAGGACTATGAGGAGGCCTCCGAGCAAATCAAAATGGGAGAAGAAATAACTGCAAAGGACTGGAGCTATGAGGAAATCAGCGGCCATCGTTTTTATCTTGTTTTGCCCAGCAGTTACTATGCCGAACATGAGAACGGCACGTTTTCCTATATTGGGGATAAGGCTTTGAACGCAGAGCAGCTTTTGGAGGATGCTCTGGAACTGAAAATCTGCGGTATCGTCAAGCCGCGGGAGGATGCTGCAAACGCCGTCATTTCCACTGCTGTGGCCTATACCTCCCAGCTGACAGACTATGTGATCCAACAGACAGATGGAAGCGCTGTGGTCCTTGCCCAAGAAGCAAATCAGGAAACCAACGTCCTCACAGGGATGAAATTTGAGACGCTGGATGATGCTGAAAAAATTGTGGAAGCCTCCGCCTATATCTCGGCGATGGGCATATCGGATAAGGCATCCCTTTATTCTATGATTTTGTATTACAGCTCCGCAGATGCACAGGGAACCGCTCCCGTAGAGCAGCAAAGCGAGCTTCAGCCCATGCAGGGGGCAGGCCAGACAGGTACTGCAAATATGGGCAGTGCAAATATGGATGAAGCCGCTATGGCGCAGGCGTTGGACGTCTGGCTGGCGGAAACGCCGGACAATGAGATCTTGCTGTCCGTTTACAACGAGTATATCGACGGGGCCTCATATGCAGACAACATGAAAAAGTTCGGCAAGGTCAGTTATGATGCGCCCGCATCCATCAGCATTTATACCGACAGCTTTGAGGATAAGAACGCGGTTTCCGCCTGCATTGAGCGCTATAATGACAGCGCTGACGAGGCTGGCAAGATCACCTATACCGACTATGTGGCCCTATTGACCAGTTCCATTACATCAATGGTCGACGTGATCTCGTATGTCTTGATTGCCTTTGTGGCGGTGTCCCTGGTTGTCTCCTGTATTATGATCGGCATCATCACGCACATCTCTGTGATGGAGCGGACGAAAGAGATCGGCATCCTCCGGGCGTTGGGAGCATCCAAGCACAACGTTTCCCAGGTATTTAATGCCGAGACATTTATCGTTGGCATCTGTGCAGGCTTGCTGGGTGTAGGGGTGTCCGCGTTGCTGACAATTCCCATTAATGCCGTACTGGAAAGTCTGCTGGGCATTGGAGCGCTTACGGTAGCCCTGCCCGCCGTATATGCAGTAGTTTTGGTCGCGTTGAGCGTGGTCATCACCATGATAGGCGGGCTGCTGCCTGCGAAAAGGGCGGCAAAACAGGACGCTGTCATTGCGCTGCGTACAGAATAGGAGGGATTGTCATGTTGAACTGCTCATTTTGGAAAAATGCTGTATATACGGCAAAGAGGATCGCTGTTCGGGGGATTGCCGGCGCACTGCTGTGTGCGGTGCTGATATTGTTCCTTGCTCCGGCCTATGCCGTAGGCTGCGCAGATCCTCTTGCCACTGAAACGGGAAAAGCGGAAATTCATGCGGGAGATGTGGTGTGCTTTGGCATATGCGATGATGCCTGCGGCTTTGACGGGAAATGGCTGGTTTTGGATACGGAGCATACCAATACCGGCGAGCCGGGCATATTCCTTATGGCGCTGAATCTCATTTCGGATGAAAAGGGAGACAGCCTTCTGTTTCGCGACATTGGTGGGGATGTATCTGTCTCTTTTGCGGACAGGGGAGACACCTTTGCGGCGGAACACCCCGGATCGACTGACTATCGGAACAGCGATATTCAGATCTGGTGTGAAGACTTTGCACAATCCCACCTGACCCAAGCGGAATATGGTGCGCTCCTCCCTACGCTGAAATCAGATGCAGGCGTTGCGATTCCGGGCTTTGGAATCCCAATTCCCGGGGTTTCTACCGGCACGGTGGATTTTGACCCGGTTGATGAAATCCTGAACGGCGACAGGTTATTCCTGCTTTCCGCTGAGGAAATCACGAATCCGCAGTATGGTTTTGTGGATGCCCGTTCCCGTGTTGCCCAGTATAAGGGAACGGAGGAAGGCTACTGGCTCCGTTCCCCCCATATCCCTACATTTCCGTTGGATGTAGGATTTGTATTCAGCTTTGGAGCGGTGATGGATTTCCCCGTGAACGGAAATTTTGCATTTGAAATGAATTCCTATGCCCGTCCGGCCTGCAATCTGGACAGCAGTAAAATCACGGATGTGGAAGTTTTGGCAGTGTGCGGCGAAAAAACGATCTGGCGGCTGAGCTTCCAAGATGGCGAGCACAACGACCGGGAGTATGATACCAGCCTTCCGATTATCGGCGAGGTTATGGATTTGACGGCGCTGCTGAAAAAGGCGCTGGTGATTACCGCCTGCGTGTTGATCCTTCTGATCGTTGTCATAGTGGTGGTAATTCGGAAAGTGCTTCGTAAACGGCGAGCGAAACGGATGGCAGAGAAAAAACAGGAGGAAGGATTGATCGGTGGAGAATAACTGGGAATTGTATTGAGAACTGCACAGTCAGGTGGACAGTGAATAATTAAAGAATTTTCAACTACCGGCACCTGTTGGGGTGCCGGTAGTTGCATGAAGAAAAAATCTCCCTATGAAGTAATATGATGAGCTCCCCCCAAAGCACCGAATTTAAGCGATTAAACGAGACAAATGGCTTCATACCATTTGCCTCTTTTGCTGTTGTAGTGTTGTGGAGTTTAATTTGTCCCTATAGAATATTTTGATTCTCCAACACAAAAGGTTATGCCGTAAAATGGCAAGGCTGTGCGGTTGCCCTTTCTTATCATATGACAATATGTATAATTGTTGCAGAATAGGCTGCGAATATTTCTGCAAAATAGCGCAGGCCGGTTTGAGGAGGAGAGTATATGATAAAAAGGGAATGGCTTACACGAGGTACTGCGTTGCTGATCTGCGCTGCCTCTATGTTCTCGTTGCTGGCCGGATGTAACAGTGAGGATAACATTATACCCGCTCCTTCTGCCTCAGTGGAGGTAGAAAACGTTGTCCCGGATCGGGGCATGGCAGACCGTTCGGATCTTATGTATTTGGATAGCATTGAAAGGTATAAAAAGACAGACTGGACCGCCAATTGGATCTGGACTGAGGGCTGCGCAGAGGACAGCTATGTGGCTTTCCGCAAGACCTTCAACCTGGATCAGGCCGTCCCCTCCGCTGCCGCGTTTATTTCTGCTGTAGACAAGTACGTGCTGTGGGTCAACGGGGAGCTGGCCGTGCTGGACGGTTCGCTGAAGCGGGGCCCCACTCCTTACGACAGCTACTATGATACAGTGGAGCTCACCAATCTGAAGCAGGGGGAGAACACCATCGCACTGCTGGTGGCTTTCAACGGCCGCTCCGGGGACGGTTCCATTGTCCCCGTCCTTCTGGACGAGGAGGGGGACGAGTACACCCAGGCGGGGCTGATCTTTGAACTGGATGCCGGGGGCGTGGCCGTCTGCTCGGATAGCTCCTGGAAGGCCGCCCGGCATAACGGCTACAAGAACCGGGTCACCGCCGGGGCGGATTACCCAGGCTATACCCAGTCCTCCATGCTGGCGGAACGTAACGTCTACTTTGATGCACGGGACGACCTGGGTGAGTTTATGAGCGAGGGCTATGATGACAGCCAGTGGGAGAACGCCACGCCGATCTCCAAGGCCGGAGACTTGCCCTTCGGCGACCTCTACTCCGCCATGATCGCACCCGTCAAATTTGAAGAAATTACTGACTTTGCCAACTCCACGGACTATGTAGGCAAGGCGTTGGCCCAAGATACAACCCTGGTGCTGGAACTGCCGGGCAACATCCAATTCACTCCCTATTTCGAGTTGGAGGCTCCGGCGGGCAAAAAGTTGACCTTCTACACCGACACCTACACCGACAAGCAGGATATGCCCAACTTCAAGGACACCTATGTCACCGCCGAGGGAATCCAGCACTATGAGAATTATCCCTGGCGTAGCGGCTCCAAGCTCATCATCGAGGCGGAGGCCGGGGTGACCTTTACCCGGCTGGGCTACCGCGCCAGCGGCTTCAACGGGGAGTGGGCGGGGGCCTTCGTCTCCTCGGATGCCGGGCTGGACCAGCTGTGGCAGGAGTCACTCAACACCCTGGCAATCTGTATGCGGGATACATACATGGACTGCCCCGAGCGGGAACGGGGTCCCTACATGGGGGATGCCTCCAACCAAATCGACGCGGCGCTGTACAGCTATGACCAGGCGGGGCTGGACATGACGAAAAAGGCCATCCTGGCCTGCGTAGCCTGGACACGGACGGACGGGGCCATTCCCAGCCGCGCCCCCAGCGTGAAGCCCCAGGAGATCCCCAATCAGAGCCTTATCTTTATGACCAGCGTCTACCACTACTGGCTCCATTCCGGGGACCGGGAAACCGCAGCGGCTTACTGCGGCGCGTTTCTCAACTACCTGAAGCTGGTAGAGATGGAGGATGGCCTGCCGGTGTACCGGGAGGGCTCCTGGACGTGGAACGACTGGGGCGAGCGCATCGACACCAAGCTGCTCCAGGCGGGCATCTACTATTACGCCCTCAATGTGACCAAGGCCATGGCCGATGATCTGGGCATCACCGAGGGGACCGAGTTCCTCACAGAGCGGATGAACTCCATGCAGGAGAACTGGCGGGCCGCCTACTACACGGAGGAGGGCTTCAAGAGTTCGGACAGCAAGTACGTGGATGACCGCGCCAACGCCATGCTGGCTCTGTCCGGTTTGGCGGGGGAGGAAGACTATGCTCTGATCTCTGATGTCATTATGAGTACCTACCAGGCCAGCCCCTTTATCGAGAAGTACGTGCTGGAGGCCCTGTGCGTGATGGGCCGAACCGACTTGGCCCTCCAGCGGATGCGGGACCGCTACGCCCCCATGCTCCAGGACGGGTACGACACCCTGTGGGAGACCTTCGACGGGGAGACCGGCACCGTCAACCACGGCTGGACCGCCGCACCGCTGTACATCCTGTCCAAGTACGCCGCCGGCGTCCGCCCAACTGTGGCAGGGTTTGAAGAATACGAGATCGCCCCCTGCGCCGCCCTGGACAGCTTTGACTGCACCGTCTGGACGCCTAAGGGGGAGATCGGCGTGAAGCTGGAGACCACGGCGGAGGGGAAGACCCTCACCGTCAACGCCATCGACGCCGTGGGCACGGTTATCGTGCCGGAGGGCATGGGCACGGATATCACCGTCACCGGCGGGGACTGCCAGGTGGACGGGAACCGGGTGGTCGTCACCCAGGCGGGGGAGTACATCGTCACCATCCGATAAGGGTACAAAGCAGCCGGGACCGCTTACGCGGCCCCGGCTGCTTTGTCATGCGGTCTTGTCCCTGTTCCTGCCAAGCGGGAAGCGGACGGTGAGGAAAAACATATTGTCCACCACCTTGATGTCCATCGTGCCGCCGTGCTGCGCCGCGATATACTGGATGCTCTTTGTGCCAAAGCCGTGGCGGGAGCTGTCTCCCTTGCTGGTGGCGGGCAGGCCGTGATCCAGCTCCAGCCTGCCGCTGAAGTAGTTGGATTCTTCGACCACCAGCGAGTCCTTTTCCTCCCAGCAGGAGAGGGAGATCACCCGCTCCTCCAGCGGGAGGGGCTTCACGGCCTCCACCGCGTTGTCGATGATGTTTCCAAACAGGGTATAGGTCTGTACCGGGGTGAGGAAATCCAGCTTTTCTCCGTCTGCCATGCAGGAAAAGGAGATGCCGCTTTTCTGGCAGGTCATGGCCTTTTCGCACAGCACCACGTCCAGCACCTCGTTGCCGGTTTTGATATTGGCGTCGTAGAACTGGATGGCCTCTCGTAGGGAGGCCGCTTCCTCTCCGGTGAGCTTGTCCTCAATCCTGTCCAGAATGTGCTTGAGGTCATGGCATTTCATGTTAATGACATCCATGTTGGCCTTGACAGACTCAAACTGCGCCCGATCCTGCCGCCAAAGCTGGTGGAGGACACCAATCTGCTCCTCCTGCTCGCTCTGGGAAAAGATGCCCGCGCAGATCGTCAAGATGGTGAAGCTGAAGCCTACATAGAGTATCTTTGTCACAATATTGAGCATGGGGCTTTCCCCTTCGTACACCCGGGAGATACAAATCAGGATATTCACCAGCGTTATCGTGGCAATGGACAGGATAATAACATTGCGAGTGGTGCGCCGGTTGTGGACCAGCCGGTTTTTCGGCGTGAAAAGTAAGGCCAACACAACAATGGACAGCAGATGAAAACCAAAAAAGAGCGCCCAGTCCAGATCTGAGATGCCTGCATCTCCCGGATGGAGCAGCGCGAGCGTTTCCCGGTCGTTGATCCCCCGCAGATTTTGCAGCAGAGGATAGAGCTTGTTGGTGAACTGATAGGCCGCCATACCGGAGCAGAAGGCCAGCAGCATCTCTTCAATATCGTCCCTCCAGCAGAACATGAGCGCGGTAAAGTTCGACACAGTGATGGCGGAGTAGCACAGCACCCGCACCAGGAGAGAGTCTGCTTCCGTATACCAAATAGCCAGGAGATAACAGACCACCATTCCCTCCAGCAGGGTGAGGATGATACGAACGAGGAAAAAATCCCGCCGCTCAAACCTGCGAGCAAAGAGGGCGATGCAGGCATAACACTCCGTATAAGTCAGCATCAGGTTGACGCTCTGCATGGTGTAGGGCGTGGTAAAGGCCGCGATCAGCTCATTCATAGCGTTTTGTCTCCATAAATCGGACAAAGGCGTCGGTAAACGCTTTCCGTTTGGGGTGGCTGATCTGGAGCGGTTCCCCGCCCACGATCACATTCATGCCGTCAATGCGGTCCACATGGGTCAGGTTGACCAACAGGAAGCTGTTGCAGCGGACAAAGCCCTGCCCCGCCAGGGCAGATTCGGCGCTTTTCATGGTCTGGTACTGGCGGTATTCCCCGCTGGCGGTGTGGTAGACGCAGTGGTGCCCCTTGACCTCCACATAGCGGACATCACGGGGCGAGAGGCGCACAAAGCTGGTGTCCGTGCGGATGAGCACGTCGGGGGGCATCACGTGCTCCAGCCTGGCCAGCACCTTGGTGAATTTCAGCGCAAACTCCGGGTAGGCCACCGGCTTGACGATGAAATCAGAGGCGGCAACCTCATAACCCTGGATGGCGTACTGGCGCATGGTGGTGACAAAGATGAGGATCACCTTTTCGTCCTTTTCCCGCAGCAGCCTGGCCGCGTCCATGCCGTTGAGCATGGGCATCATGATGTCCATGTACACGATGTGGAACGGGGAGTATTTTTCCAAAAAAGTAATGGGTTCATAGAAGATTGAGACGGAGACAGACAACTTATGGTCAGCGGCGTAGGTCTTGATATGGCTTTCCAGCGCCGCGGCCTGCTCCCGGTTGTCCTCCACAATGGCAATATCGATCATGTCTGTCCGCCTCCTTCTGCCTATTCAATATAGCAATTTTAACAAGGAAAGTCAAGGTTGGGCCGCCGGCATTTGTAAGGTTATGCGGCCAGAGACAAAGGTTACGCGGTTCCCATTGAAAACTTTGGGCACATCGAATAAATTGGGGGTGCGAAAAGGGGGAGGGCCCCCGACAAATATAAGAGGAGGATATTTCAATGAAAAAGCACATGAAACTGGTTACCCTGTTCCTGGCCGGGGCGATGGCCCTGTCTCTGGCCGCCTGCAGCGGCGGAGGTGGCGGCGGGAGCAGCGCCAGCGGTAAGGTCACCGGCGTCTACCTCAGCCCCGCCAACCTGAGCTATCAGAATATGCGCCCCCAGTACAACTATTACCTCACCACCTTCACCCAGCAGGAGATCACCCTGATGGATAACAACACCTACTGCCTGGTGCTCTCCTCCTCCACTTTCTCCGCCCTGGAGCTGGCCGAGAGCACCAACGACGCCAAGGGCAACGAGCGGGAGAACTCCATCACCAAGTTCTACGGCACCTACACCTCCCAGGTGAACGATCTGGACGAGGATCTGCTGGACGTGACCCTGGCTGCCCCCACCCGCGTGGTGCGCAGCTTCGACCAGCTCTACTGGGTGGACACCGACAACTGGAGCGATGCCATGGGCAAGGCCGTGATCCCCGCCCAGACTGACCCCAACACAGGCGCCCCCATCGTGGATGAGAACGCCGAGCCCTGGACCGCCCAGCAGTTCCTGGAGAGCGTGGCGTTCCCCGAGACCTCCGTGCAGGTCAACGTCAAGACCAGCTCCTTCGACTATACTGCTGACTTCGCCGGCTAAATCCCCTTTCCCACAGACCGAAACCTGATTGGGAGGAACGCTTATGAAGAAAACATACATATGGCGGGGACTGTGCACCCTTCTGGTGCTGGTGTTCTCCCTGACCATGTTTGGCCAGAGCTTGGCCTTCACCCGGGAAGGGGACGTGAACCTGTTCCTGGGAACCCTTCCCCCCGCCGTCCAGGTCACTGGCGACACCAATTACTACCCCTCCAGCTATGCCTCCATGGACGAGATGCGCGCCGCCCTGAAGGATCACCTCATCGAGAGCCAGGAGGAGGGCAGCGTGCTGCTGCGCAATGAGAACGGGGCGCTGCCCCTGGCCCCCAACGCCAGCGTGACACTGTTCGGCTTTGCCGCCGCCACCCCGGTGTATCACGGCGGATCCGGCGGCCCCCCCAACGAGGGCATCAACCTCTATGACGCCATGAAGGAGGAGGGCTTCCAGGTCAACGAGACGGTGTACAACGCCATCGTGGCCGCCAACGGGAGCCGCACCAAGACCGGCCTCATCGGCGAGATCCCCGCCAGCGCCTACGCCGGGACGGAGGGCTCCTACGCGTCCAGCTACAACGACGCCGCCATCTACGTCATGAGCCGCTTCGGCGGCGAGGAGGGCGACCTGAACCACGGCCTCCAGGGCGACTGGCAGGAGGGCCCCGCGGGCGTGCCCGAGCTATCCCTCCACCAGGAGGAGATCGACACCCTCAACATGATCCGGGACTCCGGCAAGTTCGGCAAGATCATCGTGGTGCTCAACTCCGGCTACGCCATGGACCTGGGCTGGCTGGCGGACTACGGCGTGGACGCCTGTTTGTGGATCGGCTACCCCGGCAACTACGGCATGACCGGCGTGGCCCGGGTGCTGGGCGGCCAGGCCGACCCCTCCGGCCGCAACGTCATCACCTACGCCGCCGACTCCCTCAGCTCCGCCGCCATGCAGAACGCCGGCGACTTCACCTTCGACAACCTCACCGGCCAGTATAAGAACAAGTACCTGGTGTACGCCGAGGGTATCTATGTGGGCTACAAGTACTATGAGACCCGCTACCAGGACCAGGTGCTGGGCGTCAACAACGCCAACGGCCCCAAGGGCGTGTACGCCAGCAAGGACGGCGCTTGGAACTACGCCGACGAGATGGTGTTCACCTTCGGCGCGGGCAAAAGCTACGCCGGCTTTACCCAGGAGCTGCTGAGCGTGGACTGGGACAAGTCCGCCCACACCGTCACCGCCCAGGTGAAGGTGACCAACAACGGCGCGGACAATTACTCCGGCAAGAGCAAGGACGTGGTGCAGCTCTACGTCCAGCTTCCCTACGAGGCGGGGCAGGCGGAAAAGAGCGCCATCCAGCTGGCCGACTTCGCCAAGACCTCCGCCCTGGCGGCGGGGGAGAGCGAGACCGTGACCCTGGAGTTCTCCGACTACATCTTCGCCACCTATGACAGCAATGCCGCCAACGGGGCGGACAGCTCCAAGACAGGCTGCTACGTGTTCGACCCCGGCGAGTACTTCTTTGCCATCGGCAGCGACGCCCACGACGCGCTGAACAACGTGCTGGCCGCCCGGGGCGTCACTGGGATGTTCGACGCCGAGGGCAATCCTGTGGAGGGCGATGCCGCCAAGGCCCACAAGGACGAGCTGGCCAGCCTGGACAACACGACCTACGCCGTCTCCCCCTATACCGGCGAGGTGGTGTCCAACCACTTCGAGGACCGGGATATCAACTACTTCATCCCCGGATCCGTGACCTACCTGACCCGTTCCGACTGGAACACCTTCCCCGACACGGTGGCAAGCCTCACCGCCACCCCGGAGATCCAGAACCTGATGGAGAACTTCCAGTACGAAAAGCCCTCCGACGCCCCGGACATCTCCACCTACCAGTACAAGCAGGACAACGGCATCTCCTTCATTGAGATGAAGGACACGGCCTTCGACGACCCCAAGTGGGAGGAGTTCATCGACCAGCTCACCCCCACCGAGCTGGCCCAGATCACCGGCGACAAAATGGGCATGGATATGATCGAAAGCATTGACCTCCCCGCCTATGCCGGCGGCGACGGCCCGGACGGGCACCAGGGCGGCGTGCTGTTCAACGCGGAGATGGTGGCCGCCTCTACCTTCAGCAAGGAGATGCTGGAGCAGCGCGGCCAGTTCTTCGCGGAGGAGAGCTACTGGATCGGCTTCCGCCAGATCTACTCCCCCGGCGGCAACATCCACCGCACCCCCTATTCCGGCCGTAACTTTGAGTACTACTCCGAGGACGCCAACCTGAGCTACATCTGCAGCGAGGTTCAGACCAAGGCTATGGCGGAGGGCGGCTGTGTGGGCACCTTTAAGCACTTCTGCGGCAACGACCAGGAGACCAACCGACACGGCGTAGCCACCTTCATGACCGAGCAGACCTACCGCGAGGGCCCCCTGCGGGGCTTCGAGGGCGGGCTCCAGGCCGGGCACAGCATGGCCACCATGACCGCCTACAACCGCATCGGCTGCGTGCCCACCGCCAGCGACTACGAGACCATGACCACCGTGCTGCGGGATGAGTGGGGCTTCACCGGCATCAACATGACCGACAGCTCCAAGGACTCCGCCAGCTACATGGGCACCGCCGACGCCATCCGGGCGGGCACCTGCCAGTTCAACAACGACCCCGGCCGCGTGCCTGAGGCGTCCAACCTGCTGGTGAAGGACAAGGACGGCTTCATCTGGGGCAAGCTCCGGGAGGTGGCCAAGTACTACCTGTATACCATGAGCCGCTCCAACCTGGTAAACGGTTTGAGCAAGACGGAGACCGTCCAGAACTACACCCCCTGGTGGAAGCCCGCCCTCACCGGGCTGAACGTCGCCATCGGCGTGCTGACCGCAGGCACCGCGGCGCTGTATGTCCTGTCCGAGATCAAGTCCAGGAAGGGGGGCAAATAAGATGAAGCGCTTGACGCAAGACGCAAAGCTGGGCTTCTGGCTGAGCGCGATTGCCGCCGTCGTCGCCCTGGCGGGCGCTGCGGCCTACGTTGTCATCTACATGGCCACCGCCGGCGAGACGGTGGACCGGGTATTCTCCTGGCTCACCCTGGGCCTGATGCTGGGCGGCGCAGTCGTCACCCTGGCGGGCGAGGTGCTCAAACTCCCCTTTACCCCCATCCTGGGCGGGGCCTGCTTCGCCGTGGGCTTTGCCAACCACCTGGTAGAGACCGCCTATCCCCTGGCCGACGTTCTCACCGGCGTACCATTTTTCGGTGGCAACCCCACCTTGGCCATCGCCTTTTCCGTGGTGTTCGGCCTGGCCGCCATCCTCAATGTGGCCGGCGCTTTCATGGCCCACCGCAAATAATTCTCTGGCTTCTCAGCCCTCCCCGGCTATGGCGGGGAGGGTGGGAACGATATAAAAAATTGGAGGAAAACGTTATGAAAATGAAGAAACTCTTGGCCGCCGTCCTGTCGGCGCTGATGCTGGTCTCCCTTCTGGCCGCCTGCGGCGGCAGCCCCAGCAGCAATTCCCAGGCCCCCTCCGAGGAGCCCTCCCAGCCCACCGAGGGCGGCAGCAAGACCTACCAGTTCTGGGGCACCTATGAGGAGTCCGGCGAGAACGCCTCCATGCTGAACGCCGCGTTTCTGCTGAACCTGAATGAGGACGGCACCGCCGTGGCGGATAAATATATGTTTGCCAACTTCGACGCCTCCGACGCGGCCACCAACCCCACCTTCACTGCCAGCTATATGTCCGGCACCTGGAAGGAAGTAGAGAAAGATGGCGTGGCCTGCCTCCAGATCAAGCTGGCCTATGTGGACGAGGCGGGCACTGAGTCCAACTCCCAGACTGCCTACGCCTACGATGTGGCCGGGGTGTACTCCTTCGACCTGACCTTCCCCGTGGTGCCCGGGATGTCCTACACCCGCGTGGCTTCTATGGAGGGCAAGGAGGGCCAGACCTACGCCGACGCCAACGCCTTCATCCAGGCCTATAAGCAGGAGTTCACTGCCCCCGAGAATGTGGGTACCTTCACCGATGCGGATAACAACGGTACCGCCTACCTCCAGGCCGACGGCACTGTGCTGGTTTACGCCGGCTATGACAAGTTTGCCGACGGCACCTGGTCCCTGGCCGACGGGGCTATCGCCATCACCCTGGGCGGCGAGAGTGTAGACGTGACTATGGACGGTAATAAGGCCACCTTCTCCACCGAGCGAAACCTGGGCGATGGCAACACCACCAGCTACACGTTCGTCTGCGAGGACATCTCCGCCCTGTCCGCCCCCGAGGCTCCCGCCAACGGCGGCGAGGAACCCGCTGAGGAGGGTATCGCCTCCTACGAGGCCGGCGGCCTGGTGCTGGTGCTGCTGGACGACACCAACATGAAGGTCAAGTACCCCGAGTACGGCATGGAGCGGGACGGCTTCACCTACGTGCTGGACGGCGACACTCTGACCGTTACCGCCCCCGGAGAGGACGTGCTGGGCGCGTTTGGCCAGATCTGGACCGCCATGGGCGGCGAAACCTGGACCATCGACGGCAGCACCGCCACCAAGGCCGGGTAAGCGGCGCATAGAAGAAAGCCGAAACCCAACGCAAAAAAGGCTCCAGGCCAGCTCGCTCGCCTGGGGCCTTTTTTAGAAAAGGAGCGTTATTGATGAAGAAAAAAGGCAGCCTGCTGTGGACCATCCTCACGGTAATCACCGCCCTGCTACTGGTGGTGTGCATCGTGGCCATCCCTGTCACCAACGCATTTGCCACTGCCATCAACGTGGCCCTGGGGGCTAAGACCCAGGAAGTCATCCCTGACCCCGATGCCAAGATCTATTTCTGGAGCGATTACGAGAACGAAGACGACCTTGTGGCCTTTGAAAAGCAGCTGTGCCATGACATCGAGGCGGAGGGCGCGGCCCTGCTGGTCAACCGGGACAATACCCTGCCCCTGGCCGAGGGCACCAAGTTTACCCCCTTCTCCCAGTCCAGCTTCAACCTGCTGTACGGCGGCACCGGCTCCGGCCAGGTGTCCGCCAACGACGCCATCTCCCTCAAGGCGGCGCTGGATGGGGCATTCGGTGAAAACTCCGTCAACCCGGAACAGTGGAAATTCTACGCCGGGGCGGGGTACAAGCGGGTGAACGCCGACACCACCGGCGGCAATCAGGCGCAGTACCGCATCAATGAGGTGCCCTGGAGCGAGTATTCCGATGCCCTGAAGGGCACCTGGTCCCAGTACGGCGACGTGGCCCTGGTAGTGCTGGCCCGCTCCGGCGGCGAGGGTGCCGACCTGCCTAGCGGCCTGCCCGAGCTGGAGCCCTACATGACCGATGGTGACTATCTCCGGCTGTGCAAGGAAGAAATTGAAATGCTGGAGAATCTCCAGTCGCTCAAGGAGCAGGGCACTTTTAAGAAGATCGTGGTGCTGCTGAACTCCTCCAACACCCTCCAGCTGGACTTCGTGGACGACTACGGCATCGACGCGGTGCTGTGGATCGGCGACGTGGGCATGACCGGCATCACCGCCGTGGCCGATATCCTGGCGGGCACAGTGAACCCCTCGGGGCGCATCGTGGATACCTTCCTCAAGGATAACCATTCCTCTCCCGCCATGCAGAACTTCGGCGCGTACCCCTACACCAACGGCGCGGATTACGACGTGGCCACCGCCCAGAACAACACCGACCCCGGCATCGGCAAGTGCAACCGGGACTACGTGGTGTACCAGGAGGGCATCTACGTGGGCTACCGCTACTACGAGACCCGGTATGAGGACTACGTGCTGAACCAGGGCAACGCCGGAGAGTACAGCTATGACAGCGACGTAGCCTTCCCCTTTGGCTACGGCCTGAGCTACACCACCTTCGAGTACTCCAACTTCTCCGTCCAGGAGCAGGATGACACCTTCCAGGTGGAGGTGGACGTGAAGAACACCGGCGCGGTGGACGGCAAGCACACCGTGCAGATCTACTTCCAGTCCCCCTACACCCAGTATGACATCGACAACCAGGTGGAAAAGGCCGCGGTGGAGCTGTGCGGCTTCGACAAGAAGTTCATCGCCGCCGGGGACACCGAGCACTTCACCATCACCGTGGAGAAAGAGGATCTGACCTCCTACGACCACATGAACGCCAAAACCTACATCCTGGAGGACGGCGATTATTACTTCACCGTGGGCAAGGACGCCCATGACGCTGTCAACAACATCCTGGCCGCCAAAGGTGCGGATCAAAGCCGCATGACTGCCGCCGGCAATGCCGGGCTGGCGTTCAAGTGGAACAACCCCACCTTCGACAAGACCACCTACGCCGTGTCCTCCGTCACCGGCAAGCCCATCACCAACCTGTTTGAGGACGCCGATCTGAACAAGTACGAGGGTGACGACGGCCAGGATATCACCTACCTGAGCCGGAGCGACTGGACGGGCACCTGGCCCTCCACCGTCTCGCTGAAGATCACCGATCAGATGTGGAAGGACGGCCTGTCCCACAACGAGGCGGATCGAAAAGCCATGGTGGAAACCGCCAAGAGCCGCTATTGGTCTGATGCCGCGATGCCCAAGATGGGGGTGTCCGGCACGCTCAACGCCAGTATGTTCGCCGAGACCGAGGCGGACGATCCCTCCTGGAACGACCTGGTCAGCCAGATCCCCTACAGTGAGATGACCAACCTGATCTACAACGGCTTCCACCTCACCCAGCCGGTGCCCTCCATCAGCCTGCCCGGCACCAACGATGAGAACGGCCCCCAGGGCTTTACCAAGAGCCTGATGGGCGGTTCCTCCGCCATGGCCTACACCTCCGAGGACGTGATGGCCGCCACCTTTAACCTGGAGCTCATCGAGAACATGGGCAAGTGCATCGGCGAGGACTTCCTCCACGCCACCGACGACTCCGGCACCGTGTTCTCCGGCATCTACGGCCCCGGGGCCAACATCCACCGCACCCCATACTGCGGACGAAACTTTGAATACTACTCCGAGGACGGCTGGCTGTCCGGCCGTGTGGCCGCTGTGGAAGTAGCCGGCATCCAGGACCGGGGCGTATACGTGTTCACCAAGCACTTCGCCCTCAATGACCAGGAGGAGGGGCGCTATGGCATTTCCACCTGGTCCAACGAGCAGGCCATCCGGGAGCTGTACCTGGAGGGCTTTGAGGGCAGCGTGGCCCGGGGCGGCGGCCTGGGCGTGATGAGCTCCTTCAACCGCCTGGGCGTCACCTGGAGCGGCGCCCATCACGGTCTGATGACCGGCATCCTCCGGGACGAGTGGGGCATGAAGGGCGCGGCTATCACCGACTGCTCCGTCATGGCCAACTACATGGATTACCGACTGGGTGTGCTGGCTGGCCAGGACCTGTGGGATGGCTACAGCGCGGGCATGGAGACCCTGGACGGGCTGGACAACGACCCGGCCATCGTTTCCGCCGTGCAGACCGCCGTCAAGCACATCGCCTACTCCATCACCCACAGCCACGCCATGAACGTGGGCAACGCCACCGTGCGCACCATCACCCCCTGGTGGCAGATGGCCATCTACGCCGCCACCGGCGTGATGGCGGTGCTCACCGCGGGCAGCGTGTTCATGCTGATCCGCAGCAAAAAGAAAGCAAAGAACGGCTGATCTACCGCAATCCGGCGGGCCGAGGGCTGAGACCTGTGCCCGCGGCCCGCCTATTTCTTTCGTTCAGGAGGACAGCTATGAAAAAGAGGAACTTTTGGAAGATCCCCATGGCGGTTTTCGCCGTGTTCACGGTAATCTGCGTGGTTGCGATCCCCATCACCAACTATTTCGCGCCCATGATCAACGTGGCGCTGAACGCCGAGACCCAGCGCATCATCCCCGACCCGGACGCCCAGATCTTCTACTGGACCCGTTACGACTCCGAGGAGGAGCTGGTGGCCAACGACTGGAACGTGTGCCGCCAGGTGATGGCGGAAGGGGCTTCGGTGCTGCTCAACCGGGACAATACCCTCCCTCTGGCCGCTGACACCAAGTTCTCCTGCTTCTCCCAGTCCTCCGTGGACCCGGTGAAGGTGGGAACCGGCTCCGCTTTTGTCTCCACCGGCGAGGGCGCCAGCCTGTACTCCGCGCTGGAGGACAGCTTCCAGCCGGGGTGTGTGAACACCGACCTGTGGAAGTTCTATGTCACCAGCGGTTATAAGCGGGAAAACGCGGCCCTGTCCGGCGGCGACCCCTCCCAATACCGCATCAACGAGGTGCCCTGGGAGAAGTACACCGACGCCCTGAAATCCACCTTTGCCGGCTATGGCGACGCCGCCCTGGTCACCCTGTCCCGCTCCTCCGGCGAGGGCGCCGACCTGCCCAGCGGGCTGGAGGCGCTGGAGCCCTACATGACCGGCGGCGACTATCTCCGGCTGTGCAAGGAGGAGATGGAGCTGCTCCAAAACCTGAAAGATTTGAAGGATCAGGGTGTGTTCAAAAAGATCATCGTCCTGCTCAACTCCTCCAGCACCCTTCAGCTGGACTTCATCGACGAGTATGACATTGACGCCGTGGTGTGGACGGGCAACCTGGGCATCAATGGCCTGCCCGCCGTGACCGACATCCTGGCGGGCAAGGTGAACCCCTCCGGGCGGATCGTGGACACCTTCCTGAAGGACAACCACTCATCCCCCGCCATGGTGAACTACGACGCGTTCCCCTATACCAACGCCGCCCAGCTTGATTTGGCCTTTGCCCAGAACAACACCGCCCCCGGCATTGAAAAGTGCAATATGAACTATGTGGTGTACCAGGAGGGCATCTATGTGGGCTACCGCTACTACGAGACCAGGTATGAGGACTACGTGCTGGGACAGGGCAGCGCCGGGGAGTACGACTACAACGCCGATGTGGCCTTCCCCTTCGGCTCCGGCCTGAGCTACACCACCTTCGAGTACTCCAACTTCACCGTGGAGGACCAGGGCGAAGCTTTCCAGGTGGGGGTGGATGTGGCCAACACCGGCAGTATGGACGGCAAGCACACCGTACAGATTTACTTCCAGTCCCCCTATACCGACTATGACCGGGAGAACGGGATCGAGAAGGCCGCCGTGGAGCTGTGCGGCTTTGACAAGAAGGAGATCAAGGCCGGCGAGACTGAGCACTTTGACATCCGCGTCCTGAAAGAGGATCTGACCAGCTATGACGCCAACGCCGCCAAGACCTACATCCTGGACGCCGGAGACTACTACTTCACCGTGGGTACTGACGCGCACAACGCCGTCAACAACATCCTGATGGCCAAGGGGGCGGACGCCTCCCGCATGATCGGTACCGGCGACGCGGCCCTCACGGCCAAATGGAACAACCCCGCCCTGGATACCACCACCTATGCGGTCTCCTCCGCCACCGGGAAGCCCATCACCAACCTGTTCGACAACGCCGATCTGAATAAGTACGAGGGCGCGGAGGATCAGCAGGTGGTCTACCTCACCCGCAGCAACTGGACCGGAACCTTCCCCCAGGCCGCTGTGAGCCTGCGGGCTACAGACGCCATGTGGGACGACGGCCTGACCCATGAGGACGCCGGCAGGGACGCCCTGGTGGAGCAGTACAAGCAGCTCTATTGGTCCGACGTGAGCCAGGCTCTCGCCGCCGGGACGGGCGGCTCCCTCAACGCCATCGACTTTGTGGACAAGGGCTATGACGATCCCGCCTGGGATGAGCTGATCGGCCAGCTCTCCTACGAAGATATGCTGAACCTGATCTATAACGGCTCCTACCAGACCCAGGTGCTCCCGGCCATCAATCTGCCCGCCACCCAGGAATTTGACGGCCCCACCGGCTTCACCAAGAGCATCGTGGGCGGGGCCAACGGCATGGCCTTTACCTCCGAGGATGTGATGGCGGCCACCTATAACCGAGAGCTGATCCAGGAGGTGGGCAAGTGCATGGGCGAGGATATGCTCCACGCCCAGTCCGGGGACAACGCCGCCGCCGTAGCCGGTATTTATGCCCCCGGCGTGAATATCCACCGAAGCCCCTATCTGGGCCGGCACAATGAGTATTACTCCGAGGATGGCTGGCTGTCCGGCGAAATCGCGGCCGCCCAGGTCCAGGGCCTCCACGATCGGGGAATGCTGGCCTTTGTAAAGCACTTTGCCCTCAACGACCAGGAGCAAGGGCGGTATGGGATCTCCGTGTGGGCCAACGAGCAGTCCGTCCGGGAGCTGTACCTGGAGAGCTTTGAGGGCGCGATCCGGGGCGGCGCTTCCAACGTTATGAGCTCCTTCAACCGCATCGGCGTGGTGTGGTCCGGCTCCCATCACGGCCTGATGACCGGCATACTCCGGGACGAGTGGGGCATGGAGGGCTCCGCCATTACCGACATGGCCATCAACGCCAAGTGGATGGACTACCGGCTTGGTGTGCTGGCCGGGCAGGACTACTGGTGCGGTCAAAAGGGCGGTATGGGCACCCTGGACGGAACCGGCAATGATCCGGCTATTGCTGCGGCGGTCCACAATGCAGCCAAGAACGTGGTGTTCAGCATCACCCGGACCAACGCCATGAACATGGGCAACGCCACCGTTGTGATGGTCACCCCCTGGTGGCGGACCGTGCTGTATGCCGCCACCGGTGTGTGCGCCCTGCTGGCTGTGGGAAGTGCGTTCATAGTGGTGCGGACGAAGAAAAAGCAGAAGCAGGAAAAGTGACCACCTGTGCACAAAACGCAAAAAGCTGTCGGTGAGCCGACTTTTGATCGGTTTGTCCGGTAGCTCAAAACAGGAGGGTAGATCTCAGATGAACAAGAAAACGATGCGGCTTGGAACACTGCTACTGATGGCAGCACTCTTTTTGAGTGCCTGTGGAGCAGGGGCCGGTAAAAGCTCAGACGCGCCTGCTGGCGGGAGCGAGGCGAGTGTCGCTCAGGTCTGGAAGCTCACCATCGTGCAACCGCCGGAGAAGCTGGAGTATGAGGAGGGCGAGACCTTTGATCCGGCCGGGGTTGTCATCAACGCCAAGTTGAAAGACGGCTCAATGCTGGAAAACGTGGCCTATGAGGGGATCATCGTAGACCAACCGCTGACGCGGACGTCCCTGTTTGCTAAATTTGTCTATGGAGGGGAAACCGTGGAGCAGAACATCAAGGTCACGCTGAAGGGAAACCGGGAGGAATACTCTGTCGCAGGCACACGGGAAACCGCCGGTAGCCCCCTGGCGGGAAAGGTCATCTTCTGGCTGGGCTCCTCTGTCACAGAAGGGGCCAGTTCCGGTCAGGAATCTATGGCCGACTTCCTGGCAAAAAAGCATGGAGCCCAGTGTATCAAGGAGGCTGTGTCCGGCACCACGCTGGCGGACCGGGCCAACAGCAGCTACGTAAGCCGTCTGGATCAGTATCTGGCCTCTGATGAAAGGGCAGGCCATGTGGACGCGTTCATCTGCCAGCTGTCCACAAACGATAAGGGTTTCCCTGATGGTTTTGGCGCTGTGACGCCGGCGGATGTGCGCGATGCCGCCGCCTTTGACACCGCCACCACCTTTGGGGCAATGGAGTACATCATCGCCACGGCCAAAGGCACATGGGACTGCCCCGTGTATTTCTACACCAACCCGCCCATGGATGACGAAAACTATGAAACGATGGTGCAGGCGCTGGAGGAGCTCGCGGAAAAATGGGGCGTGACCATCATTGACCTATATCGTGACCAGGCGTTCAACGACATCAGCGAGGAAGAACGGGCGCTCTATATGGCAGACAACATCCATCCGACAAAGGCCGGCTATCGGGAGTGGTGGCTGCCAAAATTTGAAGAAGCGCTGTCGGGGATTTAAAAATGTAAAAAGGGAGGGAAACATCCATGCCGATCAAAGCAGTCCAGCAGTTCATGCTGGGCACGGTGCTGAATAATGAGGCCCAGGCCCGGGATACGCTGCAAAAAATGAAGGATGCCGGGTACGATGGGATCGAGCTGTGCAGCTTTATGATCCACCCCAGTGGCCTTTTAGTCCGCCTCATCACTAAAGCTGCCGGTATGCCCGTGGGCGGGGGCGGCAGGCTGGACTGGCCCCGACTGGTAAAGGGATACGGGCTCCGGGTGGTCAGCCTGCACACCGACTTGGACAGCGTGGAAAAGGACATCCCCGCCACCGCCGCCGAGGTCAAGGCACTGGGGGCGAAGTACGCGGTGATCACAGGGATGTACCGCTTCCCCTACGGCGACGAAAGGGCGGTCAGGGAGCTGGCCGCCCGCCTGAACCGGGCCGGGGAAGCGCTGGCCCGGGAGGGCGTCAGCCTGCTGTATCATAACCACAACTGCGAATTGCAGTGGGTGAACCGGGGACAACGGGCCTATGACATCCTGCTGTCCGAGACAGATCCGGCGACGGTAGGTTTTGAATTCGACAGCTACTGGTTCACGGAAGGGGGTGCCAACGCCCTGTTCTGGATGAAGCAACTGGGGGGACGCATGAAGCTATGGCACATTAACGACCGAGGGACGCGGCTGTCCGGGCCAGCCATGACCCCTATCCTGAAAAGCGACAGCATGGAGCTGGGCTATGGAAATATGGATTTGCTGCCCCTGGTAGAGCAGGCCAAGTCTGTGCCTGTGGAGGCTGTGATTCTGGAGAGCCACCGCAACTGGGTGGACAAATCGCCGGTCAAAAGCTTTCAGCGCAGCGCTGGCTTTTTGGAGAAATACATTTGAGTAGGTGAGGCAAATGAAACTGCGAACACGGATCAATATCAATGAAGGCTGGAGCTTCACCGGGCCAAGCGGCGGGACACAGCGTGTGAATCTGCCCCATACCTGGAACAGCATCGACGGCCAGGATGGTGGGAACGACTATTGGCGAGGAACGTGCATCTATTGCAGAACCTTTTCCAAGCCGGAGTTCACCGCGGAGCAGCGGGTATACCTGGAATTCCAGGGGGTAAACGCGTCGGCCAAGGTAGAACTGAACGGGACGTTTGTTGGGATACACAACGGCGGTTATTCTACCTTTCGATGGGATGTCACAGAATTCATCTCAGACAGCAATGTCCTGATGGTCCACGTGGATAACGGCATCAATGATCGGGTGTACCCCCAGAAAGCGGATTTCACCTTCTACGGCGGCATTTACCGGGATGTCTCGTTAATTGTGGTCAACAAATGTCACTTCGACTTGGATTACCTGGGTGGGCTGGGCATCATGGTCACGGCCAAGCCCGTCGAAAACTACAGCAAGGGCGAGGTGCAGGTAAAAACCTGGAGGAACTGCGAAGACGGCCAGGTGCATATCTCCATTCTGGATGGGGCAGGGAAAGAGGCCGCTGCTATTGATGCGGACAGCGGCAAGCTGGATTTGCCTGATGTACATCTATGGGATGGGATAAGGGATCCTTATCTTTACACTGTAGTGGCAACCCTCACCATAGGGGATAAAACGGTAGATCAGATCAGCGCCCGTTTTGGTGTGCGGGACTTTCGGGTAGATCCCAGAGAGGGGTTCTTTCTCAACGGGCGCAGCTATCCCCTGCGGGGCGTCAGCCGCCACCAGGACTGGAAGGGGATCGGCAACGCCATCACAAAGCAGCACCATGACGCCGACATGGAGCTGATCCGGGAGATGGGGGCCAACACCATCCGCCTGGCGCACTACCAGCACGATCAGTATTTTTACGACCTGTGCGACCGGTATGGCATGGTGGTGTGGGCGGAGATCCCCTATATCTCGGAGCATATGGCCAGCGGCCGGGACAATACCATCAGCCAAGCCAAAGAATTGGTCATCCAGAACTACAACCACCCGTCTATCGTCGTCTGGGGGGTGTCCAACGAGATCACCATTTCCACCAAGGACAAGGTGGATATGCTGGATAACCACCGGGTGCTCAACGACCTGTACCACCAGCTGGATCCCACCCGGCTCACCACCCTGGCCTGCTACGCCATGTGCGGGCCCTTCAACAAGACCGCCCACATCACCGATGTGGTGAGCTGGAACCTGTACCTGGGGTGGTATGTACCGGGGCTGTTCCTCAACGACCTGTGGATCGACTTCTTCCACAAATGCTACCCGGACAGGCCGCTGGGCTACTCCGAGTACGGCTGTGAGGCAATGCCCAACCTGCATTCCTCCAAGCCCCGCCGGGGCGACCATACTGAGGAATACCAGTGCGTCTACCACGAGTATATGCTGCGCTGCTTTGAGCACCGTCCCTTCCTCTGGGCAACCCACGTCTGGAATATGTTCGACTTTGCCGCCGACGCCCGAGACCAGGGAGACGAGCCGGGGATGAACCACAAGGGCCTGGTGACCTTTGACCGCAAGACGAAAAAAGACAGCTTCTACCTCTACAAAGCCTGGTGGAGCGATGAACCCTTCGTCCACATCTGCGGCAGCCGGTATGTCGACCGGCCCGAGGCAGTCGCCAAGGTCAAAGTGTATTCCAATCAGAGCAAAGTGGCGCTGTACGTCAACGGCAAGCTGGTGGAGGAAAAGACCGGGAAAAGGGTGTTTGAATTCAAAGTCCCCCTGGAGGGCAATGCGGAACTAAAGACCGTGGCAGGCAACTGCACCGACCAGTGTGCCATCCGCCGGGTCAGCGCACCCAACCCGGACTATCAGCTCCACGGGAAAAGTTCCAACAGCGCCAACTGGGTGTGAGAAAAAGGAGGTTGGGATTTTATTGAAGCATGAGGATTTGATCCGGCAAATGACCTTAGAAGAGAAGTGTTACCTGCTTTCCGGCAAGGACTTCTGGCAGACGCGGAGCGTGGAGCGGCTGGGGGTGCCCAGCATGACCCTGTCCGACGGCCCCCACGGCATCCGCAAGCAGGAGGGCGAGGGCGACCAGCTGGGCCTGAACGGTTCGCTCCCGGCCACCTGTTACCCTACCGCCGCGACGATTGCCAACAGCTGGGACCCGGCGCTGGGCGAGGAGATTGGTGAGTATTTAGGAATTGAAGCCGCATCCCAAGGCGTATGCGTCCTGCTGGGGCCGGGGCTGAACATCAAGCGCTCCCCCCTCTGCGGGCGGAACTTCGAGTATTTCTCCGAAGATCCGTATCTGGCGGGCAAGATGGCGGCCAGCTATATCCGGGGCATCCAGAAAAATGGCGTGGCCGCCTGCCCCAAGCACTTCGCCGCCAACTCCCAGGAGCTGCGCCGCATGGCCTCCGATTCCGTCATGGACGAGCGGACGCTGCGGGAGATCTATCTCACCGGGTTTGAGATCGCGGTGAAGGAGGGTGGCGCCAAGTCCATCATGTCCTCCTACAACCGGGTCAACGGCGTGTATGCTAACGAGAATCCGCATCTGCTCCAGGAGATCCTCCGGGATCAGTGGGGCTTCGAGGGCTTCGTGGTGTCCGACTGGGGCGGCTCCAATGACCACACGGCGGGGGTGGCGGCGGGCTCCCACCTGGAGATGCCCACCACCGGCGGCGACTCCGATTTGGAGCTGGTGGAAGCCGTAAAGTCCGGCAAGCTCAGTGAGGAACTGCTGGATCAGCGAGTTGATGAGTTGCTGGACGTTGTTTTATCTACACGAAAAGCTGTAGATCAGTGGAAGGGCAAAGAGTTTTTCAAGGATGCTCACCACGCTATAGCAGCGAGAGCGTCGGAGCAGTCCATTGTCCTGCTGAAAAACGAGGAAGGCATCCTGCCGCTGAAAAAGGGCACGAAGGTGGCCGTTATCGGCGAGTTTGCCCAGAAAGCCCGGTATCAGGGTGCGGGTTCTTCGGTAGTTAACCCCACTAAGTTGGATCACACCATGGACGTGATCAAGAACTTCGATTTGGACGTGGCAGGCTTTGAGGCGGGCTACCCCCGCTCCGGCAAGGGCGACCCGGCCATGCAGGCCAGGGCCGTGGAGCTGGCGAAGAAGGCGGACATCGTTCTGCTGTATGTCGGCTTGGACGAGATCAGCGAAAGCGAAGGGTTAGACCGCTCCCACATGAAGCTGCCCCAGAGCCAGATCGACCTGTTGGAAGCGGTGGCGGCGGCCAACCCCAACGTGGTGGCCGTCATGTCGGCGGGCTCCGCCGTGGAGATGCCCTGGCTGGACAAGTGCAAGGCGCTGGTCCACGGCTACTTGTGCGGCCAGGCGGGGGCGTCCTCCGTCCTCAAGGTGATTATGGGCCAGGTGAACCCCTCCGGCAAGCTGGCGGAGAGCTACCCTATCAAATACGAGGACGTGTCCTCCGCCCCCTACTTCCCCGCCAAGGAGCGCACTGCCGAGTACCGGGAGGGCCTGTACGTGAGCTACCGCTATTTCGAGACCGCCAAGGTGCCCGTGCTGTTCCCCTTCGGCTTCGGGCTGAGCTACACCACCTTCGAGTACTCCGACCTGTCCGTCACCGGCAAGGAGGCCACCTTCACCCTCAAAAACACGGGCGGCATGGACGGTGCGGAGGTAGTCCAGCTATACGTCTCCAAGACGGACGGCGAGGTGTTCCGCCCGGCCAAGGAGCTGAAGGGCTTCGCCAAGGTGTTTCTGAAAGCGGGGGAGAGCAAAAAAGTGACCATCCCCCTGGACGACAAGGCGTTCCGTTACTTCAACGTGGACTCCAACCGGTTCGAGGTGGAGGGCGGCCAGTGGACTATCTTGATCGGCGCGTCCTGCGCGGACATCAAGCTGTCCGGCACGGTGGAGGTGCAGGGCACCAACGCCGCCAGCCCCTATGACAGGCAGAAATTCGCCAAGTATTTCTCCGGGGATATCAAGAATATCTCCGATGGGGAGTTCGAGGCGCTATTGGGCCGCCCCATCCCCGACGGCCACTGGAGCGGGATGCTGGACATGAACGACGCGTTGTGCCAGATGTACTACGCCAAAGGCGCCGCGGGCCGGCTGGCCTACAAGATCCTCACCCACTTCATCAACAAGAGCATCGAGAAGGGCCAGCCCAACCTGAACCTGCTGTTCAACTACAATATGCCCTTCCGGGCCATCGCCAAGATGACCGGCGGCATCTGCACCATTGAGATGGCCCAGGGCATCCTCACCATCGTGAACGGCCACTTCTTCAAGGGACTGGGGGCCGTCATCGGTGGCTTCTTCCGTTCCGGCAAAAAGCGCAAGGCGGCAAATGCCATTCATTAAGGAGGAATCTTTATGAGCCAAGAGCCCAATACTACGCTGAACCGTGCAAAGCCGTATCAGTTAATGCTGTTCCCACTGAACAACGGCGCAACCAACGTCTATTTTGTCCTGATCCTGTCCTATGTGGCCCAGTTCGGCTCTAGCATTTTGAAGCTGGGTATGTTTGCCTCCATCATGGTCACCGTGATGCGGGTGTGCGACGCCGTCACCGACCCCATCATCGGCGCCATGATGGACCGCACCAGCACCAGGATCGGCAAATTCCGCCCCTTCATGATCCTGGGCAGCGCCGTCATGGCGGTGAGCGTTATCGCGCTTTATGTGCTGCTGCCGTTCATTCCTGAGAGCATGATGTGGCTGCGCTACGTGGCTTTCGTGGTAGTGTATTTCGTCTGGGTCATCGGCTACACCTTCCAGACCTCCTGTACCCGGGCGGGCCAGACCGTGCTCACCAACGACCCCAACCAGCGGCCCATGTTCACCATCTTCAATACGGTGGGCTCCCTGCTGGGCATGGGGGTCATGCAATTCATGATCCCGCTGGTGAAGGGGATGTACGACGTGAAGGACGCGGCGGGCAACGTCATCACCTCCGGCTACGCTGATCCCATGGTGTACCGCATCATCACCCCCATTGGCATCGCCATTTCCGTGTTCCTGACTATCCTGGCCATCATCGGCATTGCCGAGAAGGATAACCCCAAGTACTATGGTATCGGCGGCGAAAAGCAGGAGAAGGTGAAGCTCTCCGAGTACGTGGAAATCATCAAGAACAACAAGCCCATGCAGCGGCTGATGGTGGCGGGCGCGGGGTGCAAGCTGGCCCTGGCCATCGCTACCAACACCACTGTCCTGCTGGCGCTGTACGGCATCCTGATGGGCAACTACAACTCCCTCTACCTGCCCATGATGGTGCTGGGCTACGTGTGCGCGGTGCCCTTCTTCCTGCTCAGTATGCGCACCTCTCAGAAGCTGGGACAGCGGGCGTCCCTGGTGCGCTACGTCTCCGTAGCCCTGGGCTGCTACGTGGGCGTGCTGGCGCTGCTGCTGTTCAGCGACCACGGCACTCCGGCCCGTATGCTGTCCTTCCCCTTCCAGGGCGGCGGTGCCATCAACCTGTACACCATCCTGTTTATCATTTTCTTCGGTATCGGCTACGGCGCGTACTACGCCACAGCGGATATGCCCATTCCCATGGTGGCGGACTGCTCCGACTACGAGACCTACCGCTCCGGCAAGTACATACCGGGCATCATGGGTACCCTGTTCTCCCTGGTGGACAAGCTGGTGTCCTCCCTGGCCCAGACGCTGGTGGCGTTTATTTTCCTCATCTGCGCGGGCCTGCACGAACTGCCGGACGACGGTACGCCTTACTCCGGCGGCATCAAGGTGGCGGTGATCGTGATGTTCTGTATCATCCCCATGCTGGCCTGGGCGGCCACCCTGCTGGCCATGAAGGGCTACTCCCTGACTGGCGAGAAGATGAAGACCATCCAGGCGGTGAATGCCGCCCGGAAGGAGGCTGTTGCAGGCGGCATGAGCCTGGGGCAGGCCATGGAATCTATCACAGACGAAACAGTGGGCAAAAAATGATGAGATCACTTGGATAAATCAACAGCTCCACATTTTTTGAGGTGCTTACGCGCAATGCTGTAACAAAATATTTCTCAATCATTCGCCTCTGAAAACATGAAATAAAATGATACAGTATGTTGAAAAAGGGTGGCTTTTTGTCATTGTGGAACACACCCGAATCCCCTATTATTTATTGTAGGATTTGTACAAATCCAGGCTCTGATTGATTGTGACCGTCAAGTAAAATGACAGAGGGAGAGATTGTTATGGTAAAACGCACCAGAGTTAAAAACCCGGATGCCGTTACGCTGCGAGACTGTTTCGGCACCACCGCGCTGTCCACTGTAAATGGGCTTTGCACCGTGTTCATGTCCAGTCTATTCATGCAGTATATGACCGACTATGCGGGGCTGGGCGCCATGGGAGCCACGCTGGCCACATCGCTGCTCCTGTTCGCCCGCATCTTTGATGCGGTGGACGATCCGATTCAGGGATTTGTGATGGATCGCGGGAAGCGGACCAAGATCGGAAAATACAAGCCCTTCTTCCTCCTCAGCATCCTGCTGACCGGCATTGGCTGCATCCTCCTCTACTCGCTCCCGTCTGCCTTTGCGACAAAGCCGGTGCTGATTGTCGTGTGGGTCATCTTCTTCTACCTCATGTTCGACGTTGGCACGTCTTTCTACAAGGATAACCTCCTGTTTCGGACGATGACCAATGACCCCAATGAACGCTCCAAGCTGGTCATCGGCCCCCGGGTGTGGACCATGATGCTGGGTGTTGTTACCTCCGCCTTTACGGCCGTGCTGGTTACGGTGAACGAAACGGTTGGGAACTATCACGACTCGTTTGCCATCCTGATCACCGTTATTGTTGGCGCGGCGATGGTGATTGCCCTGATCGGCTGGTTCTTGGTCAAGGAAAAGCACAGCGCGCAGGGAAATGAGGCAGAACCGGTAAAATTTAAGGACTTCTTCCTTCTGTTCAAAGAGAACAAGCCCATGGTGATCTATTATTTAAAGGGCATCTTTGCCGGCTTTATCTGGTCCCTCATTTTCGCCACCCCTGCGTACTACATCAAATGGGGCTTCTGTACTGACCTTGCCACCGGCGTCACCAACATGGAGCAGTATGGTGTCCTCAACGGCATTTCCTCCATGATGATGCTCATCCCGCTGCTGTTTGGCGCGGTCATTGGCCGCCCGATCCTGAAGCTCTTTAAGAATAACCCGATCAAAATGACCTGCTCCCTGCTGGTCATGCAGTCGGTGGGCGGCCTGATCCTGTTCATTGCCCAAATGACGGGGCTTCTGGCGAAAACTCCCGCGCTGTTCTTCATCACCATGTTCATCATGGCGGTGGGGGTGGGAACCGACTTTGTCCCCCAGTCCATGGTGGAGATGGAAATCATGGACTACAACATTTACAAAACCGGCAAGGATCGCTCCGCCCTGACCATGGTGGCCGGCGGCTTCATCGTCAAGGCTCAGGCGGCGCTTTCTGCGGCAATCATCGGCTCTGTGCTCATGGCGATCGGCTACAACGTAGACCCCGTCACCTCTGATTACCTGGGCGAGCTGTCGCAGATCCCCACCATGCTCAACTGGTTCATCGTCATTATGGGCCTGGTCCCCGCAATTCTCGGCGTGATATCCGCCCTGATCCTGCGTAAATACCCCATTAAGGAAGACGAGCGCAGGAAGATCCGCGAATGCCTCGATCAGCGCAACGCAGGATAAAGCTCAGTCCTCCGAATCGTGCCGGCGGTACTCCAACGGTGTGAGATGATACTCCTGCTGAAATACTTTGTAGAACTGCGTCCTGTTCTCGTATCCCAGCGATGCTGCGATCTGGCTGACCGGGAATTCCGTGTTCCTCAGCAGACGTGCAGCCTCAGCCAGCTGCACCTTCTGGCAATACGCTTTGAGGGTGTACCCGGTGTGCCTCTTGATGATGCGGGAGATATGCTCACAAGAGTAGTTGAGCGCCTCCGCAAGCTCAGTCCGGCGGATGACCCCGTGTTGTGCTTCGATCAGCTTCTTGGCCTGCTCCACGGCCATCAGCTCCCGGCTGTGCCCCAGCGAAACATGGGTGGCCTTATAGACATCGGGGCTTTCCAGCGCGGCAAACAGCCGAAGTAAAGAGGAATAGATGTCAAACTGATAGCCAATCCGCTTCACGGAAAATGCGCGGATCAGCTCCTGGGTCAGCTGCGGGATCGCGTCCGTCCCCAGAAGGGTAAAGTCCAGGTAGTCCTTTTTATAGGCGGCGCGCTCCGAAAGGTTGTCACTGAAAAACTGATTGAGGATGCTTTTGTACTGGAACGGCGGCGGAAATGATTTGGGCCACTGCGTCAGCAGCGCGGGGTCGATGCCGATGTAAACGATATCCGCGTTTGACATATCTGTTTCCCGGTGCATGGTATTTCGGTTGAGGAGGCAGCGGTTCCCCTGAGTATAGGCGGTCTCTGCCTCCTCAATCATGACCCGGACGTCCCCCCGCTGCACATACATCAGCTCGAAGAAGTTATGCTTGTGCATATAGGTTTCATGAAAGAACTCGCTTCTTGCCGGAGTGTGGACGCAAAAGGACCACGTATCCATATAGTTGGAAAACAGGTACTCCTGGGGCGTATGGATGCTGGTCACCACCGACAACGGAGAAAAATAGTCCCGCTCGGCCGTATGGTCGCGAAGATAGTTCGGGCCATGGCTGTCGGTTTGATCCCGCATCTCATCAATGCTGTCAAAATACAGATGTGTCATGTTTTCCATGCTAACGCCCCCTTGAGGGCAGTATACCACAAAAATGCGCGTTTTTAAAGGAGGAACCACCATTGAAACGGCAATGCTACAATCCCTATCTCCCCAGCTGGGAATACATCCCCGACGCTGAACCGAGGGTGTTTGGCGACCGGCTGTACATCTATGGGAGCCACGATCTGTTTGGAGCCAAGGAATACTGCGAGGGCAATTACGTCTCCTGGTCGGCCCCGGTGGGCGACCTTTCCGACTGGCGGTACGAGGGCGTGATCTTCAAAAAAGAGGATACCCCGTGGAATCAGGAAAAGCTGTCCTACTATGCCCCGGATGTGGTGCGCGGCACGGATGGGCGGTATTATCTCTACTACTCCGTGGCCAATACGTCCATCACCTCCGTTGCCGTGTGCGACACCCCCGCGGGGAAATATCAGTATTTGGGCGATGTCCATTTCCCGGACGGGCGGGTCTATGGCTCAAAGCCGGAAGACTGGTTCATGTTTGACCCCGCCGTACTGGTGGACGACGATGGACGTGTTTTCCTCTATGTGGGCAGCGGCCAGGCATCAAACGGGAACTTTGGCCACGAGATCAAAGGCCTGTTTGTGATGGAACTCGCGCCTGATATGCTGACCATCATCAGCGAGCCGACGATCATCATGCCGGCAGATTTTGATCCCAAGAAGCCAAACTATTGGGAGGGCCCCTCCATCCGCCACATCGGTGAGTGGTATTATCTGGCCTATCCGGCCACTAATATCACCGGCCTCAATTACGCTATGAGCCTGTTTCCCGACAAGGGTTTTGTCCACAAGGGGCCGATCCACTCCTCCAGCGATATCGGTTTGAACGGCAGAAAGCTCATGGACGCCGCCTATCCCATGGGCAACAGCCACGGCGGCATGGTGTGCGTCAACGGCCAATGGTACATATTTGACCACCGCACCACCAACGGAGTGAAAAAGAACCGGCAGGCCGTGGCTGAGCCCATTGAGATCCAGGAGGACGGCACGATTCAAATGGTGGAGGCCACAAGCTGTGGATTGAACGGCGGCCCCCTGAAGGGGATCGGGACCTATCCGGCCTACATTGCCTGCGTCCTTCATCACGCCGGGGTGTTTGGCATCCGCAACCCTATGGGCGGGCCTGAGATCACCCAGGACGGCCCGGACTATGAACCGCCGGAGCCAGAGGACGGCGAAGTGACGATGGACACGGAGCTTACCGCGCCAACGGCCTATGTCTCCAAAATGAAGAATGGCAGCGTCGCCGGGTTCCGATATTTTGACCTGGAAGAAACCACGCGCATCGACGTGACGGTTCGCGGCGGGGGCGGCGTACTGGAGCTTTTGCCCGGGGAAAAGGGTGTCGTCATAGCTTCCATTTCCATTGCCGCCGCGGACAAATGGACGGCTGCCGGCACGAAATTCAACGCCAAGCGGCTGGCGCTGGAAAGCCGCCGGCCCATCGGCTCCTGCCCCCTGTATTTTCGGTATAAGGGCAAAGGCGCCCTTGATATTTTGAACTTTACACTCGCATAACGAAGGAGGATAACCATGGACTGGACACCAATTTGGCATCAAGCCGCCGCCCCCGCATTCGCTATGGGCCTGTTGGCAGGGAAAAAGAAAACGGTGGTGTTTCATGTAACGCCCCAGGTTTCCGGCGAGAAGCTTCGGGTTCGTTTCTCAAATTACTATGGGAAGAAACCCTATGCCATCGGCGGACTGACGATATGGGCGCAGGGGAAGATGCACCCCGTCACGAGCGGCGGCAGCGGCTCCTTCTCTGTCCCCGTGGGGGAAAGCTGCTATTCTGACGAGATTCCGTTCCCGACGGCCCAGGGCGAGGAGCTGGAGATCAGGCTCTATTATGCGTCAAAGGTCATGGACAGCAATATGACCGAGGAGGCCGCCGTGGTCTACCCGGGCGATCACACCGGGGACAAGGAGCTTCCCCCGGCCCGCAGGGAGGGCTATAAGGAGCAGTACAACCTCTATGAAGCCGTTCCCGGGATGGATCAGATTGATGTGCTCACCGGCCAGCCGTCGAAGATCATCGCAGCCTTCGGGGACAGCATAACGGCCATGAACCGCTGGGTAAAACCGCTGCAAAAGCGCCTGTCCGACGCTTACGGTGGCAGGTACACGCTGATGAACGCCGGTATCGGCGGGAACTGCCTGCTCTATGATATTCCGGGGCTGATGGGGGCTTCCTACGGGGAAAAGGGGGTATCCCGTTTTGAACGCGATGTGCTCCGCTTTGACGGCCTCCACGGGGTGATCCTCGCGCTGGGCGTCAATGACGCGGCTTATTACTCCAAAAAGACAGAGGCAGTCATCTCCCTGGAAAAATACGCGTCTGCCGTAACAGACATCGTGGAGCGGCTCCACAAGATGGGCGTCCGGGTGTTTGCCCAAACCCTCCCGCCCCGCATCGGGTTTGTGAAAAAGGGCTATACCCCGGAGATGGAGACCCTGCGGGTCAGTATCAACGGATGGATCAGGGAAAGCACGATGTTCGACTACATATTTGACGCGGATGCCCTGCTGCGGGATCAGAACAATCCCTCGGTCACCGACGAGCGCTACCATCAGGGCGACCACCTGCACCCGAACCAGGCCGGCGGTATGCTGCTGGCACAGGCATACGATTTGAAACAGCTGACCGGGGAGGTGTAGGCATGGGCAAGAAGTATTTTACGCTCAGCTTCGATGATGGGCTGGAGCAGGACAAACGGGTGATCCGGCTGATGAAGCAATACGGGCTTAAAGGGACCTTCAACCTCAATGCCGGCCTGTTCGGCGCCCGCGGCGAGGTGAAGGGGATCGGAACCTTCTCTTTCCAGGACTGCCCCGAGGGGGTAACGCACAAATGGCCCTTCTCCTATGTGCGGCACAATCGAATCCCGCAGGACGAGGTTCTCCAGGTTTATGAGGGGATGGAAATTGCCACCCATGGCTTCCGGCATGAATCCCTGGGCGCTGTCAGCGAGGACGAAATGCGCGCGTCGGTGGACGCGGACAAGGCCGCCCTGGAGGGGCTCTTTGGCGCCCCCATCGTGGGCCATGCCTATGCGCAGGGCTCCACTTCGCCGGCAGTGCAGGCGTATCTGAAGGAACGGGGCTACCGGTATGCCAGAGCGGTGTTCCCCTCTGGCGGCTATGAGTTCCCCGAAGACCCGCTGAACTTCCGTCCCTCCACCTCCATCATTTTGAAGGACGCCATGAAGCTGGTGGAGCGCTTCAAGCGCGAGGAGGCCCAGGATCGGGACTTGCTGCTATACCTCTGGGCGCACAGCTATGAAATGGACTACGGAAAGGGCAATGCCAGCTGGGATGCCCTGGAACGGCTTTTTGAGGCCATCGCGGGGCGCAGCGATATCGTATACTGCACCAACAGCGAGGCATTCTCACATATTTGAGGGGGCGCAGATAGATGAAAAAACAAAACTTTAACACGGGCTGGCTGTTCAGTGCCGTGGGCGGGGAGCAGGCTATGAAGCCCGTTACGCTTCCCCATGACGCAATGCTGTACGAGAAACGCTCGAAGAATGCCGCTACAGCGGGGGCCTGCGGATATTTTCCCGGCGGCGCCTATGTCTATATCAAACGGTTTCCCGTGCCCGAGGAGTGGCGGGAGCAGTCCGCTGTCCTGGAATTTGAGGCGGTCTATCAAAACGCCCAGGTGTTCGTGAACGGCACCCTCGCCGCCGAGCAGCGGTACGGCTATACCAACTTCTTTGTGGCGCTGGATCGGTATCTGAAATACGGCGAGGAAAATGAGATCAAGGTGATCGCCGACAACTCGGCGGTGCCCAATTCCCGCTGGTATTCCGGGAGTGGGATCTATCGGAACGTAAACCTTTTCCTTGGGGATCGGAGCCATATCATCCCCGACGGCCTGTTGATCTCCACCTCTGGGAACGACACGGCCCATGTGAAGGCGTCGGTCACCGGCGGCGACACGGTTCGGGTTTCCATCCTGGACGGCGGAAGCGTCGCGGCGCAGGCCGAGACGCCGGTAAAGGACGGGGCAGCTTCCGTGGACATCCCCGTTTCCCAGCCCCGGCTTTGGGACGCAGACCACCCCGAGCTGTATCTGTGCCGGGCGGAGCTGCTGAAGGACGGCGAGGTGGTGGACACGGCGGAGGAGCGGTTTGGTTTCCGCACCCTCAGCTGGAGCGTCAAGGGTTTCTTCGTGAATGGGCAAGAGACGCTGCTTCGCGGCGCCTGCATCCACCACGACAACGGCATCCTGGGCGCGTGCTCCTTTGAAGCTGCTGAACTCCGCCGCGTCCGGCTGCTCAAGGAGACCGGCTTCAACGCGATACGTTCCTCCCATAACCCGGCGTCCAAAGCCTTGCTGGATGCCTGTGACCAGCTGGGTATGTATGTCATGGATGAATTCTGCGACAACTGGCTGGTGCATAAAAACCCCTACGACTATGCGGACAAGGATTTCCGTGCGTGGTGGGAACGGGATCTCACTGCCATGGTGATCAAAAACTACAACCACCCCAGTGTAGTCATGAATTCCATCGGGAACGAGATCTCCGAGCTGGCCATCCCCGAGGGACAGGAGTACTGCAAAAAGCTGGCCGTCCTGGCCCGGAAGCTGGATCCGGGGAAGGCCGTGACCCTGGGCGTCAACCTGATGCTGTGCAGTATGTCGGCCAAGGGCGGCGGCATATACGGCGACAAAAAGGACGGGAAGGAGAACAAAAACGGCAGCCAGACCATGGATAATGTCCCTACCAGCGCGTTTTTCAATATGCTGATGAACATGGCCGGGGGGATGATTGAAAAAATGGCCGCCAAGCCCGCCGCGGATAATGCCACAAAGGTGTGCTTCTCCTACCTGGATATCGGCGGATATAACTACGCCGCCTCCCGGTATGAGAAGGACGGCACACTTCATCCGGACCGGGTTATCGTCGGCTCCGAGACCTTGCCCAAAAACCTCTATCACAACTGGCAGCTGGTGAAAAAGCTCCCCTATGTCATCGGCGATTTCATGTGGACCGGCTGGGACTACCTGGGGGAGTCCGGCATCGGCACCGTCCGCTACAAAAGCTTCAAGAATCCCGGCCAGGACGCGCCTATCATTTCCGGCGGCTGCGGCGTGATCGACATCTGCGGAAAGCTCCGCCCCGAGGTGCAGTGGAACCGGCTGACTTGGGGACTGGATCACACCCCCGGTATCGGTGTGGAACCGTATACCCACGCCGGGGAGACGGGCTCTGTATCCATGTGGCGTGACACAGACGCGGTGGCAAGCTGGTCTTGGGCCGGCTGCGAGGGGAAGCGGAACAAGATCACCGTGTATTCCGACGGTGACACGGCGGAACTCATCATAAATGGGCGTTCCTATGGGAAGAAAAAGACAAAGGAGTATAAGGCCGTCTTCAAACACATTGCCTATGAGCCCGGAACGATCACCGCGATCAGCTATGACAGTGCCGGGAAAGAGCTGTCCCGCACCTCCATGAAGACTGCCGAGGGCGCCAGCGAACTGCGCGTGGCTGCTGATCGGAGCGCCTTGAAGGCGGGGACGCAGGATCTGGCTTATTTGAGCATCGACCTGACCGGCGCGGACGGGATCACAAAGTCTTCCGAGGACACCGCAGTTACGGTGGAGGTCAGCGGCGCCGGCGAGCTGCTGGCCCTTGGCTCTGCAAAGCCCAATATGGGGGAGAACTTCTTCTCCAATACCCATACCACCTATTATGGGAAAGCGCTGGCCGTTGTCCGCGCCGGAGACGCCCCCGGCGGGATCACGGTGACTGTGCGGGCAGATGGGATGCAGGCCAGGACGGTCGAACTGAACGCGATCTAAGCGGAGCAAAGAAGGGACGTTATGGACAAAAAAGAAACTGGCTTCTGGAACACCCCCCTCACCAGCTCGCTGGTGGGATCCCAGAGCGCAAAGCTGCCGGAAATGCTGCTGGGCTACTTCATCGGCCCCTTCGGGGCGCTGCTGTCCTCCGGCATCTTCACCAGCATCCTGCAAAACTACTTCACCGATGTGCTCAAGCTGGATTTGAGCTTCCTCACCGGGTTACAGCTGTTTTCCACCATCCTGATCGTGGCGGCCAACCTTGTGGTGGGCCAGCTTATTGAGCGCACAAAGGCCCTGGCGGGCAAGGCCCGGCCCTGGGTGCTGCTGTCTGCGCTGACGCTGAGCGCGGCCAGCGTGCTCATGTTCATCGTCCCCTTCCAGAGCCCCACGGCAAAAATGGTGTGGATCGCCATCGCCTATAATCTCTACTACGCGGTGGCCTATCCCATCTACAACACCGCCAACTCCACCCTGATCCCTGTGTCCACCCGGGACAGCAAACAGCGGGCCACCCTGGCTTCCTTCACCAACGTGGCGGGCCTGGGGGTCATGGGTGTGGGCTCCATGGTGTTCCCCATGCTGGTGTCCTTTGCCCTGAAGGAAAACCAGGGGCTTTGGTTCATGACCATGCTGGCTGTGGCAATATTCACCGCCCTGACCATCTTCCTCCAGTTCAAGTTCACCCGAGAGCGGGTCACGGAGGAGAGCATGGGCACAGCCGGCAGCGACGCCCAGGACAAAACGGCCACCCTGGGGGAACAGCTCAAGGCTGTGGCCAGCGAGAAGTGGTGGTGGATCACCATGATCTTTTACATGGGCTTCCAGTGGAGCGGGGCCATGAAGAACGGCTCCATGGCTTTCTTCTGCAAATGGGTGCTGGACAACACCTTCTTTGGCTCCGCCGACGCCTGGGGCGCGTCCCAATCCCTGCTGGCGGTGCTGGGGGCCATCCCCATGGCGGTGGCGGCGGCGCTGGTGGTGCCGTTGGCCAACAAATTCGGCAAGCGCACCGTCACCATCATCGGCATGGTGGTCGGCGTCATCGGCGGCGTTATTGCCGGGCTGGGGCAGGGCCAGATCGTCCCGGTGGCCGCAGGCGTGGCGATCAAGTGCCTGGGCTCCGCCCCGGCGTGCTACCTGATTTTGGCCATGCTGGCGGACGTGATCGACCACATCGAATTTAAGAGCGGCATCCGCACAGACGGGCTTACCATGTCCATCTACAGCTCCATCATGGTGGCCGCCACCCCCATCTGCAACGCGATTTTCAGCGCCATCCTGAACGGTAGCGGCTATGCCCAGGGGGCCGACGTGGCCCTGGGCACCGCGGGGCAGACCGCCGCGGCCCAGGGAGCCATCACGGTGAGCTATATCTGGATCGAGACCATCGCCTACGCCCTGTGCGCGGTGCTGATGCTGCTGTGGACGGTGGAGAAAAACCTCCCCGAGGAGCAAAAGGCCATCGCGGAGCGCAAAAAGTGAGGGGGCGCGGCGTGAAAACAAAGCAGGCGCTCAACCCCTATCTCCCCAGCTGGGAGTATATCCCGGACGGCGAGCCCCATGTGTTTGAAAACCGGGTCTACGTCTACGGTTCCCACGACAGGTTCAACGCGCCCATCTTCTGCGTCAACGACTACGTGTGCTGGTCCGCCCCGGTGGACGACCTGTCCGACTGGCGGTATGAGGGCGTGATCTACCGCAAGAACCAGGATCCGAAAAATAAGCTGGGCCTGCGGCTGCTGTTCGCCCCCGACGTGTGCCGGGGGGTGGACGGGCGGTATTATCTCTACTACGCCTTTGACTTCATGGGGATTATGGGGGTGGCCGTCTGCGACACCCCGGCAGGGAAATACCAATTCCTTGGCCATGTCCATTATCCCAACGGCACTGTCTGGGGACGGCGGAAGGGCGACCAGTTCCCCTTCGACCCCGGCGTGCTGGCGGACGACAACGGGCGGATCTGGCTGTA
The DNA here is from genome assembly GCA_910588105.1 of uncultured Oscillospiraceae bacterium. Taxonomy (GTDB): domain Bacteria; phylum Bacillota; class Clostridia; order Oscillospirales; family Oscillospiraceae; genus Enterenecus. Next base: position 54,137 of record CAJUQD010000003.1, read on the forward strand.
CTCCGGGTTTTATACGCCCACGCCCGCCTTCGTCACCGGCTTCAAGAAGCTGCGCAATGACGGCGGCACGGTGGTGGAGCTGGAGCGGGATATGCTCACCATCAAGGGGGAGCCCCAGGTGATTTTTCCCAAGGAGGGCCCCGGCTCCTTCTCCAACCACGAGTTTTTTGAGGCCAGCTCCATCCGCAAGGACGGGGACAAGTACATCTTCGTCTACTCCTCCCGACACAACCACGAGCTGTGCTATGCGGTCAGCGGCCGGCCCGACGGCGGCTTCACTTTCGGAGGCACGCTGGTGAGCCAGGGCGACCTGTTCCTGGACGGCAACGAGGACGAGCGAAAGGGCCTGAACTACCTGGGCAATACCCACGGCGGGCTGCTGAACATCGGGGAGGACTGGTATATCTTCTACCACCGGCAGACCAACCGCCACTCCTATTCCCGTCAGGCCTGCGCGGAAAAGCTGGTTCGCAGCCCCGACGGCTCCTTCCGGCAGGCGGAAGTGACCTCCTGCGGGCTGAACGGCGGGCCGCTGCGAGGCATTGGGCGCTATCCGGCCTATATTGCCTGCAACCTGTGGAGCAGGGATGGCGTGGGGCGCTACGACTGTCCCAGTCCCCGAAGGGCATTTGCCGCCCACCCCTATTTCACCCAGACGGGGAAGGACCGGGAGGGGAACGGTGACCAGTACATCGCCAATATGCGGGACGGCGCTGTGGCAGGCTTCAAGTATTTTGACATCCGGGGGGTCAAAGCTGTATCGGTGGAACTGAGCGGCACCGCGGAAGGAGAATTTTTACTCTCCGACACGCCGGGCTTTCAGACGATATCGGCGCGTATCCCGTTGAAGCTGATCGATGGATGGGCAGAATTTCGAGCAGGCTGTGCCTTAGATAACGGGGCACGGACGCTGTATTTCAAATTCTGCGGAGTGGGAAGTGTTGATTTCCATTCCTTTTTACTGGAGGAGGAGAAACATGAAGGCAAATCAATTCAATGATTGCTGGCAAGTGAGATATCTGGAAGATGAGGGCCCCGGTGTTCCCGTGACCCTTCCCCATGACGCCATGCTGTCCGAGCCCCGCACGGAGCTGTCCGCCGGGGGCGTGAACACCGGCTGGTACGAGGGGCGGGATTACCGCTACACGAAGGTTTTTACCCCTGACCATACCCTGGCGGGACAGACCGCCGTGTTGGAGTTCGAGGGGGTGTACCACAACGCCGAGGTGTGGCTCAACGGGGAAAAGCTGGCCTTCCGGCCCTATGGCTACACCAACTTCTATGTGGATCTGACGGGGAAGCTCCGAGCCGGGGAAGAGAACACCCTGGAGGTCATTGCCCGCAACGCCGACCAGCCCAACTCCCGGTGGTATTCCGGTGCGGGCATCTACCGTCCCGTTACCCTGTGGACAGCGCCGAAGGAGCATATCCCGCCAAACGGGCTGCGGGTGCGCACCGTGAGCATTGACCCCGTCGTGGTGGAGGTCACGGTACAAACCAGCGGCGCCGGAGATGTCTTTGTCCAAATATGCGGCGGCGGCCAGGCCGTGGCTTCCGGGAGCACCCAGTCCGACGGCACAGCCGTGCTCCAACTGACCATCCCAGACGGCAGGCTGTGGAGTATGGACGCCCCCAATCTCTACACCTGCCGGGCCATTTTCGGGAACGACAGCGCTGAAACCACCTTTGGTGTGCGCACGTTGGAGTGGGGCGTCCATGGACTGCTGCTGAACGGCGAACGTGTGATCCTCCAGGGTGCGTGCATCCATCACGATAACGGCGTGCTGGGGGCGTGCTGCTACGAGGACGCGGAGTGGCGGAAGATCCGCATCTTGAAAGAAAACGGCTACAACGCCATCCGCTCCGCCCACAACCCCTGTTCCAAATTCCTGCTGGACGCCTGCGACCACCTGGGCGTGCTGGTGATGGACGAGTACATCGACCACTGGTACATCCACAAAACCATCCATGACTACGTGGAGCACTTCCCCCAGTGGTGGAAGCGGGACCTGAAGGATATGGTGGAAAAGGACTACAACCACCCTTCCGTCATTCTGTACTCCACCGGAAACGAGGTGTCCGAGACCGCCCAGGAAAAGGGTATCGCCCTGACCCGGGAGATGACGGAATACCTCCATGCCTTGGACGCCACCCGCCCGGTGACCTGCGGCGTGAACATCTTCTTCAACTTTCTCAGCTCCATCGGCTTCGGCCAGTACAGCGACGAAAAGGCCCGGAAGGAGGCGGAAAAAGCCGAGAAGGCCAAGGCCGCCGGGAAGCAGGCTAAGGAGAAGGCGGTGGGCAGCAAGTTCTTCAACGACATGGCCGGACTGCTGGGGGACGAGTTCATGAAGCGGGGGGCCACCATCCCGCCCTGCGACTGGCGTACTCGGGACGCCTTCGCCAACATGGACATCGCGGGCTATAACTACGGCGTCTACCGCTACCGGCACGACCTGAAAAAGTACCCCGGCCGTTTGATTCTGGGCAGCGAGACCTTCTGCAACGACGCCTACAAATTCCGGGAGCTGGCCAAGCTGGAACCCCGGCTCATCGGCGACTTCGTCTGGGCGGGGATGGACTACCTGGGCGAGGTGGGCGTGGGGAGCTGGGAGTACGCCGACTACGCCCCCCGGTTTGACGGCGGGCTGGGCTGGGTGACCGCCGGGTCGGGCCGCATCGACCTGACGGGCCGCCCCCTGGGCGAGGCTCTGTACACCCGCGTGGCCCTGGAGCGGGACAGGGGGCCCTTTATTGCCGTGTGCCCGGTGAACCACACCGGCGACAAGCACTCCCCCTCCGCCTGGAAGATGTCCAACGCCATGCCCTCCTGGAGCTGGCGGGGCTGCGCGGGCAAGCGCGCCAACGTGGAGGTCTATGCCCGGGCCCACAGCGTGGAGCTGCTGGTGAATGGCAGAAGCGTGGGCAAAAAAGAGCTGAAAAATGACTGCATCGCCAAATTCCGCTGCACCTATGAAGACGGGACCGTCGAGGCGGTGAGCTATGACGCCGCTGGAAAAGAGCTGGGCCGCTGTTCCTTACGTACCGCCGCCCCGGAAACCCAGCTTCGGGCCGTTTCGGAGGAAAATGCTGTGGCTCCAGGCCGTCTGTGCCATATCCGGCTTCAATATACCGATGAAAGCGGCATATTGAAGCCATTGGAGCGGGGTATTTTGAATGTTGAAGTGTCGGGTGGAAAGCTGCTGGGCCTGGGCAGCGCCTGCCCCTACAATGAAATTGGGTTTTGTGAGGCAAAGACCGACACTTATTACGGCGAAGCATTGGCAGTAATGCAGGCAGGAGAGGATAAGAACCTTACGTTAACTGTCACAGACGGCAGACATACAGGGAGTGTCACAATCCCTGTGATCCGCTGAGGAGGATTATATCATGTACTATGTCGGGATTGACCTGGGCACCTCCGCCTGCAAGCTGCTGCTGGTGGATGAGGGCGGCGCGGTGCGCAGCGAGGTGACCAAGGAGTACCCCCTGTCCTTTCCCCGTCCGGGCTGGAGCGAGCAGAACCCGGAGGACTGGTGGCGGGCTGTGACGGACGGGGTGCCAGAACTGCTCCACGGTTTTGACGCTTCTCAAGTGGCAGGAATCGGCGCGGGCGGGCAGATGCACGGCCTGGTGGCGCTGGATGAGGACGACAACGTCATCCGCCCCGCCATCCTGTGGAACGACGGGCGGACGGCCAAAGAGGTGGACTACCTCAACGAGACCGTTGGCCGCGACAAGCTGAGCCGGTACACCGCCAACATCGCCTTCGCGGGCTTCACCGCCCCCAAGCTGCTGTGGATGCGGGAGCACGAGCCGGAAAACTTTGCGAAAATCCGCAAGATCATGCTCCCCAAGGACTACATCAACTACAAGCTGACGGGCGTCCACTGCACGGACTGTTCGGACGCCTCCGGGACGCTGCTGCTGGACGTGGAGCACAAACGCTGGAGCGCCGAGATGCGCGGTATCTGCGGCGTCACGGAGGAACAGCTCCCCAAGCTGTACCAGAGCTGGGAGACGGTGGGAACTCTGAAAGCCGATGTGGCGAAAGAGCTGGGGTTACCCGAGAGCGTCAAGGTCTGCGCCGGAGCGGGGGACAACGCCGCCGCAGCTGTTGGAACGGGCGTCGTGGGCGCGGGCGGGTGCAATATTTCGCTGGGCACGTCCGGCACCATCTTCATCAGCTCGGACAAGTTTGGGGTTGACCCAAACAACGCCCTCCATGCCTTCGCCCACGCGGACGGCGGCTGGCACCTGATGGGCTGTATGCTGTCCGCTGCCTCCTGCAACAAGTGGTGGTGCGGGGACATTTTGGGTACCAGCGATTACCAAACCGAGCAAAAGCCCATCGGCAAGGATAAGTTGGGCCGAAACCGGGTGTTCTTCCTGCCCTACCTCATGGGCGAGCGCTCCCCCATCAACGATACCAATGCCCGGGGCACGTTCATCGGCATGAGCATGGACACCACCCGCGCTGACCTCACCCAGGCGGTGCTGGAGGGTGTGGCTTTTGCCATCCGGGACAGCTTCGAGGTGGCCAAGTCCCTGGGCGTGTCCATCCCCAAGTGCATGATCTGCGGCGGCGGGGCCAAATCGTCCCTGTGGCGGACCATCTTCGCCAACGTGCTGGGCATTCCGCTGACCCTGCCACAGACCGAGCAGGGCCCCGGCTACGGCGGCGCGGTGCTGGCCATGGTGGGCTGCGGGGCGTTTGAAAGCGTCCAGGCCGCCTGTGACACGCTGATCCACGTGGCCCAGACCGTGGAGCCGGACGCAGAACTCACCGCCCGGTACGAGGAGCGATATCGAAAGTTCCAACAAATCTACCCGGCCCTAAAAAATGTGTTTCCAGCGTTGAAATGAGGAGGTCAAGCATGGAGATCAAAAGCGTATTTGACGCAGAATTTTCCCCCTATGGGCAGGTGCATAAGGGCTATAAGCTGGATGGCCTGCTGGCGGCCATGAAAGCCATCCCCTTGCCGGAAAGTGGCACCACCTACCAGCCCGCCATCCCTGAGCTGGAGGCCCTGCCCATCTTTGAACTGTTTGGCGCCAACGCCTACGGCGGGATGCCCGTCCAGCTGGGGATGTGCTGGGGCCGCAACACCAAATTGAACTGCCTGGAGTACCACCGGGACAGCGAGTTTAACGTGGGCACCCATGACTTCATCCTCCTGCTGGCCAAGCAGGACGAAATCGTGGACGGTATGCTGGACACCGCAAAAGTCCGGGCGTTTCGCGTCCCCGCCGGGGTGTTGGTGGAGGTGTACGCCACCACTTTGCACTATGCCCCCTGCCACACCGACGAGGCCGAGGGCTTCCGGGTGGCGGTGGCGCTGCCCCGGGGCACCAACGAGGCAAAACCCGCCATCAAGGTCATAACAGAGGAGGATCAACTGCTCTGGGCCCGGAACAAGTGGCTGCTGGCCCATGAGGACAGCGCCGAGGCCGGACAAGGCGCCGCCGTCCGGCTGTCCGGCGACAACAACGACATTGCCAACGATATTTGATATAGGAGGAAAACATCATGAAAAACATCCCTGACGTAAAACTTGGCCTCATCGCTGTCTCCCGGGACTGCTTCCCCATCGCCCTGAGCGAGAAGCGCCGCGCCGCCATCAAAGCCGCCTATGCGGGCGACCTCTACGAGTGCCCTGTCACCGTTGAGAACGAGCTGGATATGCTGAAAGCCTTGGCCGATGTGAACGAGCACGGCTGCAACGCCCTGGTGGTGTTCCTGGGCAATTTCGGCCCCGAGACCCCCGAGACCCTCATTGCCAAAAACTTTGACGGCCCCTGTATGTTCGTGGCCGCCGCCGAGGGGGACGGCGACCTCATCAATGGGCGCGGCGACGCCTACTGCGGTATGCTCAACTGCTCCTACAACCTGGGGATGCGCCATCTGAAGGGCTACATCCCGGAGTACCCCGTGGGCACGGCGGAGGACATCACCAAAATGATTGCGGACTTCGTGCCCATCGCAAGGGCGGTCATCGGTGTGAAAAACCTGAAGATCATCACCTTCGGCCCCCGTCCCCAGGACTTTTTCGCCTGCAACGCCCCCATCAAGGGCCTGTACGAGATCGGCGTGGAGATCGAGGAGAACTCCGAGTTGGATCTGCTGGTGAGCTACAAGGAGCACGCAGGCGACCCCCGGATCCCTGCCATCTGTGCGGAAATGGCCGAGGAAATGGGCGAGGGCCGCTACTATCCCGATTTGGGCGAGCGCATGGCCCAGTTCGAGCTGACCCTCCTCGATTGGGCGGAGAACCACAAGGGCAGCCGCAAGTACGTGGCCTTCGCCGACAAATGCTGGCCCGCGTTCCCCAGTCAGTTCGGGTTCGAACCCTGCTACGTCAACTCCCGGCTGGCGGCCCGTGGCATTCCCGTGGCCTGCGAGGTTGACATCTACGGCGCACTCAGCGAGTACATCGGGGCTTGTGTGTCCGGCGACGCCGTGACCCTGCTGGACATCAACAACTCCGTCCCGGCCCAGATGTGGGAGGAGCAGATCAAGGGCAGATACGACTACCAGCTCACCGACACCTTCATGGGCTTCCACTGCGGCAACACCCCCGCCTGCAAGCTGTGCGCAGACCGGGCGGTGAAGTACCAGCTCATCCAGCACCGCCTGCTGGAGCCCCAGGACAGCGACCCCGACTTCACCCGCGGCACCCTGGAGGCGGACATTGCGCCCTCTGACATCACCTTCTACCGCCTCCAGTGCGACAGCGAGGGAAATCTCCGCTCCTACATCGCCCAGGGCGAGGTGCTGCCCGTCAAGACCGGCAGCTTCGGCGGAATCGGCGTGTTTGCCATCCACGAGATGGGCCGGTTCTACCGCCATGTGCTGATCCAGAAGCGCTACCCCCACCACGGGGCGGTGGCCTTTGGCCACTACGGCAAGGCGCTGTTCGAGGTGTTCAAGTTCCTGGGCGTTCAGGATATCGCCTATAATCAGCCCAAATCCCTGCCCTATCCCACCGAGAACCCCTGGGGTTGAGCGCCATGGAAAAACTTTGTCTTGGCATCGAATTGGGTTCCACCCGCATCAAGGCGGTGGCCGTCGATGGACAGCATACCCCTGTGTCCTCCGGGGACTACATCTGGGCGTCCAGCTACGAAAATGGCGTGTGGACCTACTCCCTGGACGAGGTGTGGAAGGGCCTGAAGGCCACCCTGTCCGGGGTAGAGCACCGGGAGGCCGTGTGCGCCATGGGCGTGTCCGCCATGATGCACGGCTACCTTGCTTTCGACAAGGATTGGAACCTGCTGACGCCCTTCCGCACCTGGCAGAACACCATCACGGGGCAAGCGGCGGCGGAATTGACGGCCCTGTTCGGCTTCAACATCCCCCAGAGGTGGTCCATCGCCCACCTCTACCAGGCCATTCTGAACGAGGAACCCCACGTTCCCCAGATCGCCCACATCACCACCCTGGCGGGGTATGTCCACTATATGCTCACCGGCGTCAACGCCGTGGGTGTGGGCGAAGCCAGCGGTATGTTCCCCATCAACAGCGAGACCCTGGACTACGATGGGGAAATGATGGAGAAGTTTAACGGGTTGGTGAAGTCCCGCGATTTGCCCTGGACGCTGGCAAATGTACTGCCCCGGGTCCTCCCCGCCGGCGCGGACGCGGGTGCGCTCACCGAACGGGGCACGGCCCTGCTGGACAACCTGCTTACTCCTGGCATCCCCTTTGCCCCCGCCGAGGGCGACGCGGGCACCGGCATGGCCGCCACCAACGCCGTGGCCCCCCGGACGGGCAACGTGTCGGCGGGCACCTCCATCTTCTCCATGGTGGTGCTGGAACGGCCGCTGTCCAAGGTCTATGAGGAGATCGACCTGGTCACCACCCCCACCGGGGCTCCGGTGGCCATGGTGCACTGCAACAACTGTACCAACGATACCAATGCCTGGGCTGGGGTGCTGCGGGAGACGGCGGAGCTGTTCGGGGCCGCGCCCCCCGCCGGCGAGCTGTTCACCCGGCTGTACCAAAAGAGCCTGGACGGCGATCCGGACTGCGGCGGCGTTACCGTCTGCAACTATCTGGCGGGGGAGGGCGTCACCCACATGGATGCGGGGCGGCCCCTGGTAGTGCGGATGCCGGAGAGCAGATTCACCCTGGCCAACTTCTTCCGCGCCCAGCTCTACTCCACCCTGGCCACGCTGAAAATCGGTATGGACATCCTGGCGGCGGAGGGGGTTGCTATCGACTCGCTGACCGGCCACGGTGGGCTGTTCAAAACCCCGCTGGTGGGCCAGAAGTATCTGGCCGCCGCCTGCAGCGCCCCGGTGACCTGCATGGACACCGCCGGGGAGGGCGGCCCCTACGGTATGGCGCTGCTGGCCGCCTATCGGGTGTGGAAATCGGACGGCGAGACGTTGGAGGACTACTTGAACAAGCACGTATTCGCGGGCGTGTCCGGCTCCACCGTCGAGCCGGACGGAGAGACGGTGGACGGCTTCAACGCCTACATGGAGCGGTATCAGGCTTTGCTCCACGTGGAGTGTAAAGCGGTGGAGGTGCTGTAAATGCAGGAAGAACTGAAAAAAGCGGTCTGTGAGGCCAATCTATTGCTTCCCAAACACGGTCTCGCCACCTTCACCTGGGGCAATGTGTCCGGAGTGGATCGCGAAAAGGGCCTGATGGTCATCAAGCCATCAGGGGTGGAGTACGGCGGCATGACCGCCGACGACATGGTGGTGGTAAGCCTGGAGACCGGGGAACGGGTGGAGGGCAGATGGAAGCCCTCCAGCGACACCAAGACCCACATCGAACTTTACAAGGCGTTCCCCGGCATCGGCGGCATTGTCCACACCCACAGCCCCCACGCGGTGGCCTGGGCCCAGGCGGGGGAGGACATCCCCTGCTTCGGCACCACCCACGCCGACTACTTCTACGGCTCCATCCCCTGCGCCCGCCACCTGACCCAGGGGGAGCTGGAGGAGGATTACGAGAAAAACACGGGCGTAGTTATCATCGAGACTTTCCAGGAGCGGTGCATCGAGCCCACCGCCGTCCCCGGCGTGATCTGCGCCAGCCATGGCCCCTTCGCCTGGGGGAAAGACCCGGCGGAGGCGGTGTACCACGCGGTGGTGCTGGAGGAGGTGGCCAGGATGGCCCTGCTCACCCGGCAGGTGCGGCCGTCCGCCGCCCCCGCCCCCCAGCGCGTCCAGGACAAGCACTACTTCCGCAAGCACGGCCCCGGGGCCTACTATGGCCAGGGCTGAAAAGGAGAATCTATCATGACCAAAGAGGAAGAAATCACACTTCGAAAGACGGCCTGCAAGGTCCGGATAGGCGTGCTCACCGCCACCCACGGGGCCAAAGCGGGGCACCCCGGTGGCAGCCTGTCCGCCGCGGACGTGTTCACCTACCTGTACTTCAAGGAGCTGAACATCGACCCCCAGAATCCCAAGTGGGAGGGCCGAGACCGTTTTGTGCTGTCCAAAGGCCACACTGCGCCGGGGCTGTATGCGGCCCTGGCCTACCGGGGTTTCTTTCCTGTGGATGATTTGCCCACCCTGCGGCACATTGACAGCTATTTGCAGGGCCACCCCAATATGAGCACCGTCCCCGGTGTGGATATGTCCACCGGATCACTGGGGCAGGGTATTTCCTGCGCCTGTGGCATGGCTTTAGGTTTGAAAAAGCAGGGCAGCACCGCCCGGGTCTACACCCTGCTGGGAGATGGCGAGATGCAGGAGGGCCAGGTGTGGGAGGCGCTGATGTTCGCCGCCCACTACAGGTTGGACAACCTGTGCGTCATCATAGACCACAACGGCCTCCAGATCGACGGCCCCAATGAAAAGGTGATGGGGCTGGGCTCCATCCCGGATAAACTGCAGGCCTTTGGGCTGAATGTGTTCCAGATCGACGGACACGACTTCCAGGCTATGGAAAAGGCCTTTGACGCTGCCCGGCAGATCAAGGGCAAGCCCTCCGCCATCGTGCTGGAGACGACCAAGGGCAAGGGCGTGAGCTACATGGAGGGTCAGGTGGGCTGGCACGGCAAGGCCCCCAACGACGAGGAGTACGCCCGGGGCATGGCGGAGCTGAGCGCTCAGCTGGCGGAACTGGAGGCGGTTTGAAATGGCAGATGTGAAAAAAGTCGCCACCCGGCAGAGCTACGGCGAGGCGCTGAAGGAATTGGGGGCAGCCCATCCCGATGTGGTGGTGCTGGACGCCGATCTGGCCAACGCCACCAAGACGGAGATCTTCAAAAAGGCGTTCCCAGACCGCCACTTTGACTGCGGCATCGCGGAGAGCGACATGATGTGCGTGGCGGCGGGGCTGTCTACCACGGGGTATGTGCCCTTTGCCAGCAGCTTTGCCATGTTCGCGGCGGGGCGGGCCTTTGAGCAGGTGCGCAACTCCATAGGTTACCCCCACCTGAACGTGAAGATCGGCGCCACCCATGGCGGCATCTCCGTAGGCGAGGACGGGGCCAGCCACCAGTGCTGTGAGGACTTTGCGCTGATGCGCTCCATCCCCGGCATGGTGGTGATGTCCCCGGCGGATGATGTGGAGGCCAAGGCCATGGTGAAGGCCTCCTACGAGCATCAGGGCCCCGTCTATATGCGATTCAGCCGCTACGGTGCGCCTGTGATCCACGACGCAGACCGTTTCACTTTTGAGATTGGGAAAGGTGAAGTCCTGCGGGAGGGTTCCGATGTGGCCCTCATTGCCAACGGCCTGCTGGTGGCGGAGGCGCTGGAAGCTGCCGAGCTGCTGGCCCAGCAGGGTATCAGCGCCCGTGTCATCGACATGGCCACCATCAAGCCGCTGGACGAGGGTCTGGTACTGAAAGCGGCAAAGGAGTGCGGCAGGCTCGTCACCTGTGAGGAGCACTCCATCATCGGCGGACTGGGCGAGGCGGTGTGCGCCGTCATCGCAAAGCACGGCTTGCCCTGCCCTGTGGAGCGCATCGGCGTCAACGACGAGTTCGGACACTCCGGCCCTGCCGGGGCACTGTTGGAGCAGTTCGGGTTGTGTGCGGGGCATATTGTGGAAGCGGCGCATGGCTGATTCGGCTAACTACATAAGACCTTATTGGAGGAGAAAATCGCATGAAAATGACCTGGCGCTGGTACGGAGAGGGCAACGATCAGATCAAGCTGTCCGACATCAAGCAGATCCCCGGCGTGGAGGGGATCGTCTGGGCGCTCCACGACAAAATGCCCGGGGAGGTGTGGCAGCCCGACGAGATCGCCGCCGTCAAGAAGCAGCTGGACGAGTACGGCTTCAACATGGACGTGGTGGAGTCGGTGAACGTCCACGATGACATCAAGATCGGCCTTCCCACCCAGGATCAGTACATCGAGAATTACAAGCAGACCATCCGTAACTTGGCCCCCTTCGGGGTGAAGGTGATCTGCTACAACTTCATGCCCGTGTTCGACTGGACCCGCACCGACCTGTTCCACCCCGTGGGGGACGGCTCCACCGCCCTCTATTACGAGGCGGCGAAAATCAAGCAGGATCCCCGGGAGATGGCAGACTACGTCATGTCCTTCACGGAAAAGTACCACATGACCTTCCCCGGCTGGGAGCCGGAGCGGATGGCCAAGCTGGACGAGCTGTTTGAGAAGTACAAGGGCGTCACCAAGGAGAAGCTGTGGGCCAACTTCAAGTACTTCTTAGAGGCCATCATGCCCACCTGCCATGAGTGCGACATCAAGATGGCGGTGCACATGGACGACCCCCCCTGGGACATCTTCGGCCTGCCCCGGCTGTTCACCGATGCCGCCGCGGTGGACTACTTCCTGAAACTGGTGGACGACCCCTATAACTGCCTGACCCTGTGCTCGGGCTCTCTGAACGCCAACCCGGACAACAACGTGGCGGACATCGTGCGCAAGCACGCCGGCCGCATCGCCTTCGCCCACATCCGCAACGTAAAACACTTCCCCAACGGCGACTTCTCCGAGGCGTCCCACCGGGACTGCGACGGCGACACCGGCATCCTGGACATCCTGAAGGCGTACCATGACTGCGGGTTTGACGGCTACATCCGGCCCGACCACGGCCGCCACCTGTGGGACGAGGTTCCGGGGAAAGTCCGCCCCGGTTACGGCCTGTATGACCGCGCCCTGGGCGTGATGTATATGCTGGGCGTGTGGGATATGCTGGACAAATTAGAAGCGTGAGCGTAGGCGCATCGGGGAGCTTGGAACGGAGCGAGGGCGAGCGATAGGGCCATAGGCCCCAGAGACCAGCCCGAGTCGGAGCGGCGCTGTGTGCCGGTGGCACACGTCCAGCGCAGACCGAGCCAGCGGCGAGACAGCGACCCGGCCATGCGCCCAACGCGCAGCTTGACAATGAAACGGGTGTAAACCGTATGGGGAGGAATTACAAATGCTTGATTTACCTTTGAAGGTTGACTTTTCCGGGAAAGTAGTGGTGGTCACCGGCGCAGGCGGTGTGCTGTGCGGCACCATGGCCCGGGCCTTTGCCCAGGCGGGGGCGAAAGTCGCCGCCCTGGATCTGAACGAGGAGGCCGTGAAGAAGCTGGCGGACGAGTGCAGGGCCGAAGGCTTTGTGTGCGAGGGCTACCAGGCCAACGTGCTGGAGCCGGAGGCGCTGGAGGCCGTCCACCAGCAGGTGCTGAAGGATCTGGGGCCCTGCGATATCCTGGTGAACGGCGCGGGCGGCAACAACCCCCGGGCCACCACCGACAACGAGTACCAGCACGAGTATCAGGAGGGCCAGAAGGGCTTCTTCGACCTGGACGCGGGGGGCGTGGACTTCGTGTTCAAGCTGAATTTCCAGGGCACCCTGCTGCCCACCCAGGCCTTTGCCAAGGATATGGTGGAGCGCAAGAGCGGCTGCATCCTGAACGTCAGCTCCATGAACGCCTATATCCCGCTGACCAAGATCCCGGCCTACTCCGGGGCCAAGGCGGCGGTGTCCAACTTCACCCAGTGGCTTGCCACCCACTTCGCGGGCACGGGCATCCGCTGCAACGCCATCGCCCCGGGCTTCCTGGTGTCCAACCAGAACCGGGCGCTGCTGTTCAACGAGGACGGCACCCCCACGGCCCGCTCCGCGAAGATCCTGAACGGCACCCCCATGGGCCGCTTTGTGGAGAGCGAGGAACTGCTGGGCAGCGTGTTCTTCCTGTGCGACGACAAGGCCGCCTCCGCCATTACCGGCGTGGTGCTGCCCATCGATGCCGGCTTTGCCGCCTATTCTGGCGTATAAGCGAATAACAACTGTGCAGGCCAATCCACCCCCTCACAGTTGCGTATAGGAACAGATTTAATGAAACAGGATCTTGTGCTTGTTTGCCGCAAAACCGAATACACTACCCATGTACGCAACTTCTTGCGCGATCATCACATTAACACAGTTGTAGTAGAAAATGCGGCGGATTTAAAGGCGGAGCTGTCATCGTACAGCCCCGCCTTTTTGCTGCTTGATTTTGGCATTAAAGGAAATGAAAGTCTTTTCTCTAAACTTTCTATCAGCGCCATGCGGCCATTGCCATACATCATTATCGCGGATACCTTTCCCAATGGCGCAGCTCGGGCCGCTGTACTCAATCGCGGCGTGGATGCCTGCGTGGAAACACCGCTAATTGCCGATGAGGTGCTGGCTGTTATCAACGCCGTTCTCCGCCGGGAGCAGAGAATTACCCGGTTAAAGCTGGACAGAACACTGCCACGCATTGAACACAAAGAACTGGTCATTGATCCGATGTGCAGAACGGTGGAGATGCGAGAGAAGCCAATCCATCTGACCACCAAAGAATTTGATGTTCTCCTTCTTTTGGCATCTAAAGCGGGGACAGTTTTGACCAAAGAGGAAATATACGAGGCTGTATGGAATGCGAGCCGGGACTACATGGGTACCCAGGTATCCGATCACATTTTTACGCTTCGCCGGAAGCTGGGGCTGGACAAAAAGGATCAAGGTTATATTCAGACCGTGTTTGGTGTGGGCTACCGTTTTGCCACGAGCAAATAGTACATACGTCTATCAAGTCGATTTGTGTCAATATTTGTCGAGCGATTCCAAAAAAATCCGAAAACTTTTTCACGGTTTGTTCTCATTTTCGGTATAAAATTACAGAATGTTACAAGATAAGGAAAGCGCAGCGCAGGAGGTGGTCATCGTGCCCGCTTATCAGAGCATAAATATCTGCTTCCGCACATTGCGGGGCCCGCCCAAAGTAATATGCTCATTGGCAGATGCAAATCGGTAATAACAGTCAGCTTTAGACCGACTCGGGATCCGTGCTGGTCTGACGGCAACTGCTTCTATAGGGAAACTGTCTGAAAAGGATCTGAGGAAATGAACGTAGAAACCAAGGCGTATGTGATTGGCCTGCTGGAATCGTACCAAAAGCGATCTAAGCAGATTGAGCTTCTGCACTATGAATTGTCCCATCCGGCTCATGTTTCTGAAAATGAAATCATTGGAGCATTGGCCTTGGCGCACGGAGAGGGTGAAGGGGGGCATCCAGGAGGTCATGCCTCCGACAAAACCCTTTACATCGCGCTCAACTACCAGGCACGAGCTAATCGCGTGAATAGCGATACCGCGGAAGAAGTTGTCGGGCAGCTTGTGACACTGGAGCGGGAACAGGAGCGGCTGAACTATTATGTGTCACTTTTGGGCCCCCGTCATGCGGAACTGCTGAAGCTGCTCTATTTTGAAGGCTATTCCCAAGAAGAATGCGCAAAAAAGCTGGAAATTGCCACTCGTACTGTGCGGCGAATTAAGGATGACGCGATTGCAGAATTGGTGGAAATGTATTCTTTTACAGGGGGGTGCAAACAGGGCGCGTCCTGAAGCTGTCCTATAAATTTCAAAAAATTGTCCGCGAATTGTCCGCCACATAGTACTTGCAATGTCCATTTACTCTGTGGTATGATTAAGCTGTCAAAAATAGGAGATGCCTCCTGGAGCAGTCCAGGGGGCATCTTCCTTTTACGTCAAAGGAGGTGTTGATGTGATGCGGACAAGAACGATCCGCGAAGCGGCGGCGTACTTCCGGGAGTCAGACCCACAAACCTGCCTGACTGAAACCGCCATCCGAAGGCTGATCTCCTCTGGAGCCGTGCCGTGCGCCCGGGTAGGACGCAAATACCTTGTTACGGTGGAGGCGTTGGAGGCCTATCTCTCGGGAAACTGCCAGCCTACGGCCCAGGCGAAACCCGATAAGGTGTGGAAAATCAAATAAACCGTTTTTTCGGCGTGAGGAAATAAAATTAAACCTTTGTAACCCCTTGTGATTTGCAAATATCCCCCTTATAATGAAGGTACTGTATCGCAAGGCGTTATTGAAAGGAGAACGCCAAATGGCAAAGACAGCAGCGAAAAAGAAGTACAACTACTTAACCAAAGCACTCCAACTCCCGGACGGTACCCGAAAATACATCCGAGCCAAGACCCAGGCGGAGCTGGACGAAAAGGTTCTGAAAGCCCAGATCCTGGTCAACTCAGGCGTGGATATTTGCAGTGAGGAGACCTTCGGCCATTTCGCCCAGATGTGGTACGATCTCTACAAAAAGCCCAATCTGCGCGAGAACAGTCTCAACGCAATCAAGTATGTCTTGAACCAGCACATCCTGCCCTTCATCGGCGGCTACCGCCTGCGGGACATTACTCCCATGCAGATCCAGGCCATCATGGCCTCGCTGTCCAACAAGAGTAATTCCCTGCAATCCAAGGTCTTGATCCATTTGCGCAGCATTTTCAAGGCTGCGCAGGAAAATGGACTGGTGGCGAAATCCCCCGTGAGCAGTATGCTGAAGCCCGGCGGCCGTAAAACCGCTGAGAAGGTGGCTCTTGTGCCCCAGGAGACCCGTCTGCTGGTGGAGAGGGTACAGAACCCCAGGGCTCACACCTTCCTGCTGATCGCGCTCCATACGGGGATGCGCAGGGGAGAGATCCTGGGGCTAATGTGGGAGGACATTGACTTCAACCAGCGGATCGTCCACGTCAGGCACAACGCCATCCTGGGCAAGGGGGAGACCTCCATCCACGATACGCTGAAGACTGATGCGGGGCGGCGGGATATCCCCCTCACCGACGAGCTGGAGGCATGGCTGGAGAATTACAAGAAGCGCAGCCACTCCAAGTTTGTGCTGGCCATGCAGAACGGCAAGCCGCTCACCCAGTCCGCTTACAAGAGTATGTGGAAGCTGGTGGAGCGAGAGCTGCCCGAGACCCATGTGACGGCCCACGTCCTCCGCCACACCTATGTCACCCGGCTGTTTGAAGCAGGGCTGGACATCAAGGAGATCCAGTACCTGGCGGGCCACAGCACCGTGGACATGACCCTCCGGGTATACACCCATTACGACCGGCGCTCCCGTGAAGGGAAGACCGCCGAGAAAGTGAGAGAAGCTATGTGGGAAAACGCGTGACACAAGGGGTCAAAAAAATTTGCAACAGATTTGCAACAACGTGCCCCCAAATGACCCGAAAATATCCTAAAATATGGGAAATAAGGCGGTTCGAAACAGCCCTCGAAAGCAAAGCGAAAACCCCTCAAACCGTTGCGGTTCAAGGGGTTTGGCTTGGTGGAGACTACAGAACTCGAATCTGTGACCTCTTGCGTGTGAAGCAAGCGCTCTACCGGCTGAGCTAAGCCTCCATATATGGTGACCCGGACGGGAATCGAACCCGTGTTACCGCCGTGAAAGGGCGGTGTCTTAGCCGCTTGACCACCGGGCCGTGGTGCCCGAGGCGGGCGGAATCAGAGCGGGGCCCGAAGAAGCGGCCATCGCCGCTTCTTCGGGATGGTAGCGGCGACTGGATTCGAACCGGTGACAACTCGGGTATGAACCGAGTGCTCTAGCCAACTGAGCTACGCCGCCATTTGTCATGTGTGCCGCCCTGACAGGGGCAAGGTTTAGTGTAACCCATCTCGCTTAAAATGTCAACCTTTTTTTCTAAATTCAATGCAGGTTTTTGTGCGGGCGGGCAGCTGTGCTGTCCGCCCGCACTTTCCCGTCACAAAACAGGCGGGAGCAAACCCCGGTTTAATCCGCCAGCGCTGCGGTGATAATGGCCATGGAGTAGACCTCCATGGCGTTGCAGCCCCTGGACAGGTCGTTGATGGGCGCGTTCAGGCCCAGCAGGATGGGGCCATAGGCATCGAAGTTGCCCATGCGCTGGGCTATCTTATAGCCGATATTGCCGGCGGAGATATCCGGAAAGATAAAGGTATTGGCCCGGCCCGCCACGTCGGAGCCGGGGGCCTTCAGCCTGCCCACCGTGGGGGACACGGCGGCGTCGAACTGGAACTCGCCGTCCACCGGGAAATCCAGATCCAATGCTTTCAGCTTGTCGCAGGCATTGCGCATTTTGTCCACGGCTGGGCCCGCGCCGGAACCTAGCGTGGAATAGGACAGCATGGCCACCTTGGGGTCCACGCCGAACCGGCGGGCACAGTTGACCACCTCCTGGGTGATCTCCACCAGGTCGTCCTCATTGGGGTCGATGTTGATGGCACAGTCGCCCATGGCCAGCACCTGGTTGCCGCCGGTGGCGAAGGGCCGCACCAGGATGAAGCAGGAGGACACGATCTTATTGCCCGGCCGGGTCTTGATGAGCTGGAGGGCGGGGCGCACCGTATCGGCGGTGGAGTAGGTGGCGCCGCCCAGCAGGCAGTCCGCCTCCTTCATGGCCACCAGCATGGTGCCGAAATAATTGCCCTTCTGGAGGGCGGCGCGGCACTGCTCCGCAGTCATCTTGCCCCGGCGCAGCTCCACCATTTTCTCCACCATGGCATCCATCTTGTCATAGGTAGAGGGCTGGAGGATCTGTACGTCCCGGATGTTCAGGCAGGCCTCTTCAGCCACCTTGTGGATCTCCTCCGGGTCGCCGATGAGGATGGGGGTAAGGAAGGTGCCGGACAGCAGCCGGGCGGCGGCCTCCAGAACGCGCTCATCGTTGCCCTCGGTAAAGACGATTTTCTTGGGGTTGTTTTTCAGCTTCTGGATCAGGTATCTGAACATGGATCGTTTCCCTCCGTTGAGACGGGCGCAGGGCCCGCAGAATTTTGAAATACTACCTTTTAATGTAACACCGTCCCCGTTTTTTTTCAAGGGGAATGTGGACGAAACCGAAAAAATATTCGAAATTTTTCTGCCCCTTTCCTTGTCCCAAGCTCTTTACAAAACGTATTTTCCCCGCTATACTATACCTGCTGTGTTTTCGGGGCCGCCCCGGCGCGGCGAGCAACACAAGGAAAGGGGGAGATCAGGATGACAAACCCTGATTTCGCACGAACCCTCTCCCTGCTGCGGCAGGAGAAGGGTATTTCTCAGCGGCAGGCCGCCAAGACGCTGGGTATATCCCAGGCACTGCTTTCCCACTACGAGAACGGAGCCCGTGAGCCCGGCCTGGTGTTTGTGGTAAAAGCCTGCGATTTTTATAATGTATCCGCCGACTTCCTGCTGGGACGCACCCTCAGCCGGGACGGCACCACCATTCTGGACGCAGACACCCTGTACGATGTGTCCGATGAGCGGGACAACGTGATGCAGGGCTCGGTAATCGCCACCCTGTCCAAAAAGCTGGTGGTCAACTCGGTGGGGCTGCTCTTCGACCTGCTCAGCCGGGTGGGCAGCAAAAAGGCCATCCGGGCCGCCGCCAATTACCTGTCCGGCACGGTATACATCCTCTTTCGCCACCTCCACCGGGCCAGCGGCAACGAAAACGACGACTTTTTCAACGTGCCCCAGTCCTGGTTCCTGGCGGGGCTGCCCAGGGCCGACCTGCTGATGAGCGAGGCGGAGTTTGTGGACGCCCTGGCAAACCCCGGCAAGGGCGCCCATTTCCCGCCCCTTGACCACAACGCCATGAAGGAGGCGTATCCCGGCACCTACCAGTCCCTGCTCCAGATTGTCCATACCTGCGGCGAGCGCCTCAACGGCGAAATGGCCAGCCATATGGAGAACACCCGTTGAAAGCCCTGCGGTTTTGTTATAATCCCTCTTTAAAATACCCGGAGGATTCGTTTTTATGACAGATCATTCTAAAATCAGAAATTTTTCTATTATTGCCCACATCGACCACGGAAAATCCACCCTGTCCGACCGCATGATTGAACTGTGCGGCGCGGTGGAGCAGCGCCAGATGGAATCCCAGCTCCTGGACAACATGGAGTTGGAAAAGGAGCGGGGCATCACCATCAAGGCCCGGGCCGTCCGCATGGACTACACCGCCCAGGACGGGCAGACCTACTGCCTCAACCTCATCGACACCCCCGGCCATGTGGACTTCAACTACGAAGTGAGCCGCTCCCTGGCCGCCTGCGAGGGGGCGGTGCTGGTGGTGGACGCCGCCCAGGGGGTGGAGGCCCAGACGCTGGCCAATACCTATCTGGCCCTGGACCACGATTTGGAGATCCGCCCGGTGCTGAATAAAATCGACCTGCCCGCCGCCGACCCTCAGCGGGTGAAGCATGAAATTGAGGATATCATCGGCCTGCCTGCCCTGGACGCGCCGGAGATTTCCGCCAAGCAGGGCATCAACATCCCCGCAGTGCTGGAGGACATCGTACACCATATCCCCGCCCCCTCGGGCGACCCGTCCGCGCCGCTGAAGGCGCTGATTTTCGACAGCCAGTACGACCCCTACCTGGGGGTTATCGTCTACTTCCGGGTGATGGAGGGGACGATCAGTCCGGGGACGCAGGTGCGCCTGATGGCCTCTGGCGCCCAGTACAATGTGCTGGACTGCGGCTACCTGCGCCCCCTGGGGATGGAGAGCGCCCGGTCGCTCTCCGCCGGCGAGGTGGGCTGGTTTACCGCCTCCATCAAAACGGTGAAGGATACCCGCGTGGGCGACACCATCACCGAGGCCGCCCGCCCCACCCCGGAGCCCCTGCCCGGCTACCGCCCCGCCCAGGCCATGGTATACTGCGGCGTATACACCGAAGACGGCTCCAAATACCCCGACCTGCGGGACGCCCTGGAAAAGCTCCAGCTCAACGACGCCTCCCTCTCCTTCGAGCCGGAGTCGTCCATTGCCCTGGGCTTTGGCTTCCGCTGCGGCTTTCTGGGAATGCTCCACATGGAGATCATCCAGGAGCGGCTGGAGCGGGAGTTCGACCTGGATCTTATCACAACATTACCCTCGGTCATATATGAAGTGACGAAAACGGACGGCAGTCTTGTGCGGGTGGACAATCCCCACAACTACCCCGACCCCGGCTCCATCAAGGAGGCCATGGAGCCCTACGCCAATGTGTCCATCATCTCGCCGCCGGACTACGTGGGCAGCATCATGCCCCTGTGCCAGGACCGCCGGGGGGAGTATAAGGATATGCAGTACCTGGACACTAACCTGGTGGAAATCCGATATCTGATGCCCCTCAACGAGATCATCTACGACTTCTTCGACACCCTCAAGGCCAAGACCCGGGGCTACGCCTCCCTGGATTACGAGCTGGACGAGTACCGCCCCTCCGACCTGGTGAAGGTAGACCTGCTGCTCAACGGCGACCAGGTGGACGCGCTGTCCTTCATTGCCCACCGGGACAAGGCGTACAAGCGGGCCCGGCGCATCTGCGAGAAGCTGAAGGAGAACATCCCCCGGCAGATGTTCGAGGTGCCCATCCAGGCGGCCATCGGCGGCAAGGTCATCGCCCGGGAGACCCTGAAGGCCCTGCGCAAAGACGTGCTGGCCAAGTGCTACGGCGGCGACATCACCCGGAAAAAGAAGCTGCTGGAGAAGCAGAAGGAGGGCAAGAAAAAGATGCGCTCGCTGGGCACGGTGCAAATGCCCACAGAGGCGTTTATGGCAGTATTAAAGCTGGACGACGAGGGATAAAGCACCAAAGCACAAACCCCGCAGGCGAATGCCTGCGGGGTTTCTCCATCCTGATTGCAGCCCGCTTCACCCGAGCTGGCTCTTCAACTGATACAGCAGGTTCATGGCCTCAATGGGGGTGAGTGTGTCCACCGACACCGCCCGCAGCTTTTCCAGCACCGCCGCCCCAGCCATATCCCCCAGGGACACCTGGGCGTCCCCTTCCGAGCTGGGCGCGGGGGCGGGAGCGGCGCGGCCCTGGGCCTCCAATTCCGTCAATATCTCCCTGGCCCGGTTCACCACCTGGTCCGGCACCCCGGCCAGCTTGGCCACCTCCACGCCGTAGCTCTGGTCCGCCCCGCCGGGGACGATCTTGCGCAGGAATACGATGCCGTCCCCCCGCTTTTTGGCCGCGATCTGGTAGTTGCGCACCCCTTCAATGGTATGCTCCACCTCGGTGAGCTCGTGGTAGTGGGTGGCAAAGAGGGTCTTGGCCCCCAGCCGTTTTTTGTCCGCGCAGTGTTCCAGCACCGCCCGGGCGATGGACATGCCGTCGTAGGTGGACGTGCCCCGCCCGATCTCGTCCAGGATGAGCAGGGACCGGGGGGTGGCGTTTTTCAGCATCTGGGCCACCTCGGTCATCTCCACCATGAAGGTGGACTGGCCCGCGCCCAGGTCGTCGGACGCCCCGATGCGGGTAAACACCCGGTCCACCACCCCGATGCGGGCGGCCTTGGCCGGGACAAAGGAGCCCATCTGGGCCATGAGCACAATCAAGGCCACCTGGCGCATGTAGGTGGATTTGCCCGCCATGTTGGGCCCCGTGATGATAGCCAGCCGGTCGTCCCCCCCGTCCATGTGGGTGTCGTTGGGGACAAAGAGAGAGTCCTTGAGCATCCGCTCCACCACCGGGTGGCGGCCCTCCCGTATGTCGATGACGCCGCTGCCGTCCACCTCCGGGCGGACGTAGCCGTTGGCCACCGCCGCCGCCGCGAAGGAGGCCAGCACGTCCAGGCGGGCCACGCTGCGCGCCACGTCCTGCACCTGCCGAACCCGCTGGGAAGCCGCCTCCCTCAGTTTGCAGAACAGCTGGTATTCCAGGGCGGTCACCCGGCTCTGGGCGGACAGGATCTCGTGCTCCAGGTCCTTCAGCTCCTGGGTGAAGAACCGTTCGCAGTTTGCCAGGGTCTGCTTGCGCACATAGCCCTCGGGCACCAGGTCATAGTAGCTCTTGGACACCTCAATGTAGTAGCCGAACACCTTATTATAGCGCACCTTCAGGCTCTTGATGCCGGTGCGTTCCTTTTCCCTGCCCTCCAGGGCGGCCACCATGTCCGCCCCATGGTCGATAATATCCCGGAGGTGGTCCACCTCCCCGTCGTAGCCCCGGCGGATGAAATCCCCCTCCCGGATGGTGAAGGGCAGGCGGTGGTCGTCCTCGTCGTCCCGGATGGCCTGTTTCAGCAGGGCCTGGAGGTCGTCAAGCCCGGCGAATTCCCCCAGGAAGTCAAAACGCCGGGGGGCGCTCCGGGCCAGGGGGGCAGCCAGCCCGGCCAGCTCGGGCAGCACCGCCAGCCCGTCTGCCAGGGTGAGCATGTCCCTGGCGTTGGCCGAGCCGTACACCACCTTGCCGATGAGCCGCTCCAGGTCGGGCACCCGCCGCAGGGCCCGGGACAGCTCCTCCCGCACCACCCCGTCCGCCGTCAGGGCGGCCACCTGGTCCTGCCGGAAGGAGATGGCGGCGGGGTCGCACAGGGGCTGCTCGATCCAGGAGCGGATAAGCCGGTGGCCCATGGGGGTGCGGGTCTTGTCCAGCACCCACAGCAGGGAGCCCTTTTTCTCGCTGCCCCGGATGGTTTCGGTGAGCTCCAGCGTCTGCCGCGCGGTGAGATCCAGCTCCAGGCAGCGCCTGCTCCTGGCCCCATCGATCACCAGACGGCTGAGGTGGCCCAAATCGGTCTTCTGGGTCTCCTTGAGGTAGGCCGCCAGCGCTCCCGCCGCCTGGCAGCACATCCGGGCGCCGTCCTCCTTCGGGAGGGACCGCTCCCCCGCCTCCAGCACGCCCAGTCCGGCCAGGGCGTCCAGCGCCTGGGCTGGGCGGAACCGATCCTCGGGGGCTCTCTGGCACAGGCAGCCCAGCCGGAGCTTTAAAAAGTCGGTGAGCTGCCTGTCCGACGCGGCCGCGTCGGACAAAATAGCCTCGCTGGGCGGGGCGGCGGCCAGGGCGTTGAGCAGATGGGTGAGGCAGTCCTTCCCCTGGAAGGGGGTGGCGGAAAACTGCCCGGTGGACAGGTCGCACCGGGCCAGCGCCGCTCCGGCGCTGTCGGCGTAGACGGCGCAGATATAGTTGTTCCGGCTCTCGTCCAGCATCTCGTCGGCCATGGCGGTGCCGGGGGTGACGATGCGGATCACATCCCGGTCCACCAGCCCCTTTGCCAGCGCCGGGTCCTCCATCTGCTCGCAGATGGCCACCTTGTATCCCCGTTTGATGAGCCGGGCGATGTAGCTCTGGGCGGAGTGGTAGGGCACGCCGCACATGGGGGTGCGCTCCCCCTCCGGCTTGCCCCGGTCCCGGGTGGTGAGGGTAAGGCCCAGCTCCTCCGCCCCCAGCTTGGCATCGTCGTGGAACATCTCATAGAAATCACCCAGCCGGAAGAACAGCAGGCAATCCGGGTGCTGCTCCTTTACCTTCCAGTACTGCTTCATCATAGGGGTCAGTTCGGCCATACGCTCACTCTCTTTCTTCCGAAAAACGGCGGGGATATCCCCGCCGTATCTTTAGACCCTGTATTCACAACCTCAATTCACCGTCTGGCCAGAGCCTTTCCCCCATGCTGCATTAAATTTTCTTGGAATAAACACAACATTCCTGCGAAAATTTACCCTGCCTGACGGGAACATCCCCCGGCCCATCCGGTGATTTTGGCTTTGAATACAGGTCCTTACTCTCCGTAATCGACTATGACATACACATACTGCGTCCCGGCGATATCCGCCGCCGGCTCCACCTGCGCGTAACGGCTCACGCCGTCCTCCTCCACGTAGAGGGTGCGCACCGTCCCCACCACCAGCCCGGGCGGATACACGCCCCCCAGCCCGGAGGTGGTCACCTGGTCGCCGGTGACCAGCTTGGCCTGCTCAGACACAAAGGACAGCCGCAGCAGCCCCTCCTGCATGAGGGTGAAGTCACCCTCCAGGATGGCATCCTCGTCGGTGCGGGCCACCCGCCCCCCCAGCTCCAGGGTGGGATCTAAAATGGTGGTCACCCGGGAGGAGTTGGGGCCGGCCTCGGTGACCACGCCAACCAGGTGGCCGTACTGGTCGATCACGCAGTCGTTGACCTCCACCCCCCCGGCGCTCCCCCGGTCTATGGTAAAGTCCGCCGTCCAGTTGGAGGAGGCCCGGCGCACCACTGCCGCGTCCTGATATTGCAGCTCCGGCCGCTCCTCCCGCAACCCCAGCAGATCCCGCAGCCGCTCGTTCTCCCGCTGGGCGTCCTGCCCGGCGATGGCGTCCTGCTCCAGCTGGGCCACCTGCCGGCGCAGCGCCTCGTTTTCCACCGCCAGCTCATCATAGCGGAAGGCCCGGTCATACTGGGCCTGGGTCCAGTTCGCTACGGCGGCGGACGCCGCCCGGAACGGGGTGGCCAGCACCTCCAGCGCACTGGTGAAGGGGTCAAAACCCAGGATCTGGGCGCCGATAGCCAGCACCGCCGCCAGCAGGGCGGCGGCGATGAGCAGCAGCCCGCCGTTATGTCGGAAAAATTGCTTCATACATGGTCTCCTATCGCGCTGCTCACTGCGGCTCAGCGCTTCTTGCTGTCACGCTTCGCCTGTTCGCGACGCGCGCCTTCGCTTCGACTCAAGCAAAATCCAGTCCCGCTTTGGCGGGACTAGGCTTTTGCATTCGCTGCGCTCCATCCGCGCTGCTCACTGCGGCTCAGCGCTTCTCAGCAGCTCTATGCCAAATTCGCGCAGCATCCGGCCCAGCCGGAACACCGGCAGGCCCACCACATTGCAGTAGTCCCCACGGATGCCGGACACCAGCAGGGCCCCGATCCCCTGGATGCCGTAGGCGCCCGCTTTGTCCATGGGCTCCCCGGTGGCGATGTAGCCCCAAATCTCGCCGGGGGCCAGCGCCCGGAAGCACACGGCGGTCTCCTCGTGCTCCGTGACCGCCCTGTCCCCCCGGAGCACGCTCACCCCGGTGTATACCCGGTGCTCCCGGCCCGACAGGGCGGACAGCATGGCAAAGGCGTCCTCCCTGTCCCGGGGCTTGCCCAGCGCCTTCCCGTCCAGGGCCACCACCGTGTCGGCAGCGATCACCACATCCTCCGGCCCGGCCTTTTTCGCCGCCGCCCGGGCCTTGCGCAGGGACAATTCCTCCACCATCCGGGCGGGGGACAGCCCAGGCCCCACCCGCTCGTCCACGTCGGGGGAGGCGACCTGAAATTCTTTGAGGCCCACCCGCTCCAGCAGCTCCCGCCGCCGGGGGGACTGGGAAGCTAAAATGATGTTCATGATACCTCCATGCTGCCCACGGGCGCTGCCCGCTTCTCCTCGCTTCGTTTTTATTCCACATCCCTGTAGTACAAACCTCTGGTGAAGTTGTTGGGGATATAATTCCCCCTGCCCCGGTACGCCTCCAGCACCTGGACGCACTCCACCCCGTTCTCAGTGGTAAACAGTAGCCGGATGGCCCGCAGCCCCGCCTTTTTCCAATCCTGGGCCTTGTCCGCTAAAAACACCTTGTTGGCGTTGAGAATCTCATTGCGGCAGCCATAGGCGCGCTCCACCGGGAAGCGCACCCCTTTGCGGTCGGTGAGCAGGTTCACGTTGGAACACACGCATTTGCCCGACTGGTTTTTGACGGCGCAGTTCTCGGTAATCATCAGGGGCAGGCGGCCATAGGCGATGATCTCCGTGTCCACCGCCTTGGCCAGATCCCGGATCTGGGCCAGCTTCAGCTCAAAGGAGGCGGTGACGGACTGGAAGCCCAGCCGTTTGTACTCCTTCACCCCCTGGCTGTTGAACACCTGGAGGCCGAAGTCCCCCCGCAGGGCGAAGCCCAGTTCTTTACACAGCGGGACGTGGCCCAGATTGCCCACGTAGGCCTCCGTCACCCCGGCCTCCCTGCACGCCTCCAGCTCCCGGCGCAATCCGGGAAGCTCCCGGTCAAAACAGATGCGGGGCAGCACCGCCGCCACCGGCACCCCTCGGCCAATGGCCGCCTTTACGTCGTCCGAATGGGCGGCGATCTCCTCGGCGGGGAGGGTGATGAGGCTGGGCTTGGCCTTTGTCAGCTCGAAAGTGAGCTGGCCCGCCCGGCGCAGGGAGACGTAGAGGTCCGGCTCCCCCCGGTAATTCTCATACCGCGCGCCCAGCTTGTACGCGCCGTGGCGCCGCTGGGGCAGGGCGGTGCGCTTGGCGGTGAGGCCGTCCAGCACCTGCCTGCGCAGGGCGTTGACCGCAGACAGGGGGACCGCCAGCCCGTCCTGCACCAGGCTCCTCACCTCGGCCACCCGGTAGGGGGTGCCGCCGGTCTTGGTGAGCTGGCCCTCCACCTCCGCGCGGGTGGCGGCCCGGCGGCGGGCCGCCTCCGGCACGCTTCCGGCGGCGGTGACCACCCGGCCCTCGCTGTCCTCCACCCCCACCTGGAGCGGCTCGCCGGGGCGGACCATGGCGTAAAACTTCACCGGGACGCCGGGGCCCTCCCCCTTCTCATAGGCGGCCCGGGCCTGGGCAAAGAGTTCCCGGGGGTTCTTCGCCTCCTCCCGGACACCGAACATGTCCGGCCCCTTTTTCTCCACAAAATAGCCGTCGGTAAAGCCCTGGCGGGAGAAGGCCTGCTCCAGCCGGGACAGCTCCTCCCCCGTGGGCTCCCGCCCCTCCCGCAGGGCGTCGGCGTACACACGGGTCACAATATAGACGTATTCCGGTCGCTTCATCCGCCCCTCGATCTTGGCGCTGGCCACGCCCAGCTCCGCCAGCTCCTTCAGGTGGCCCGCCAGCGACATGTCCTTGAGGGAGAGCGGGTGGCCATCCGCCCAGTCCCCCCAGCCGTAGGGCAGGCGGCAGGGCTGGGCGCACATGCCCCGGTTGCCGCTGCGCCCGCCGATGACGGACGACATGAAGCACTGCCCCGAGTAGCACATGCACAGCGCCCCGTGGACGAACACCTCGATTTCAATGGGGGAGCGTTCACAGATGTAGGCGATGTCCCGGCGGGACAGCTCCCGGGCCAGCACCGCCCGGGTCATGCCCAGCTCGGCGGCCTGCTTCACCCCGTCCAGGGAGTGGAGGGTCATCTGGGTGGAGGCGTGGAGGGGCAGGTCGGGCGCACACTGGCGCAGGGCGCGCACCAACCCCATGTCCTGCACCAGCACCGCGTCCGCCCCCAGCTGGGACGCCTGGACGGCGCAGTCCACCGCCTGGGCCATCTCCCGGTCTGAGCACAGGGTATTCAGGGTGAGGTACACCTTCACCCCCCGCAGGTGGCAGTAGGACACCGCCGCGGCAAACTCGTCCCGGGTGAAGTTTTTCGCCCCCCGGCGGGCGTTGAATTGTCCAAAGCCGAGGTAGACCGCGTCCGCCCCGGCGCACACCGCCGCGCGCAGCGCCTCCGGGCTGCCGGCGGGGGATAGTATTTCCATAGGTAGTTCTCTCGTTTCTGTGATGGTTTATCTGGCGGTAAACTTGCGCTTGCTTATCACGTTCCGGCTGGGCGCATCACGGGGCGGCGTTATCACGCTCGCTTTGGGCGCGCTGCTCGCCCCGGCTTCCCTCCGTCTCGGATAAAAAGCAGATTTGCTCCGCAAATCTTGGTTTTTCATCCTCGCTCCAGTCCATCCGGGACGGCGCGCCTAAGCTCGCGCTTACCGCTTCTGCTGCAATTTGAATATCTCCCGCTTGGCCTCGCTCAGCTCTCCCTTGAGCCGGGAGTTCTCCTCCAGCAGGTCCTTGAGCTGGCGGCGCAGGTTTTCCGACGCCTCCCGCTCCTTGAAGCGCTCGTCGGCGATGTTGACGGCGGTGAGCACGGCGCACCCCATCTGGGAGGAGCCGCCGGCCTTGGTGGTCTCCCTCAGCTTCTCATCCACATAGGCGGCCACACGGTGAACGTACTCCTCTCCCTCGGTGGCCAGCAGGGTGTATTTCAGCCCACCCACGGTAACGGTGACGCGGTTTTGCATGGCGCTCCCTCCTGCACAGTGATTTATCCTGCATTATATCACAGCCTCAGGAAAAAGGAAATGAAAAAAGTATAAAAGTCCGCTGATTTTTTGCCTGGGCCTGCCTTGATTATTCCGCCCCGATGTGCTATGCTTTTTGCAAGCACATCCCGTCCGGGGACGGGGCCGGAAAGGAGGCGTATTGGCATGGACGATAAGCTAAACCGCGCCGCGGCGCGCAAAAGCGCCCTCAAGGAACTGCTGGAGGGCGCCGGCATGGCCGCGCTGGGGGCGCTCATGTGGATGCTGGGCGGGGACTTCACCTTTGTGGAGGGCGTAACCACCCGCAGCGAGGGCCGCACCCAGATGTACCTGATGGCAGGGGCCGCGGCGCTGATTATCATCGGCGCGGTGTTCCTGGTGCTGGGGCTGATCCATCTGGCGCGGCCGGGCAAGGGCGGCAAA
The DNA here is from genome assembly GCA_910588105.1 of uncultured Oscillospiraceae bacterium. Lineage (GTDB taxonomy): Bacteria > Bacillota > Clostridia > Oscillospirales > Oscillospiraceae > Enterenecus. The sequence continues at coordinate 82,552 of CAJUQD010000003.1, forward strand.
AAAGAGGGCTGAACCCTGTTCCGCCCCCTTGACAGCCCCGGCTTTCTGTAATAGAATGGACGCCGCAAAGCAGTGACGGAGAACAGTACCACGCGCACGGGTTTCAAGAGAGGGGACGGACGGTGCAAGTCCCACGAAGGCGCGGCGGGAAGGCACTCCCGAGCCCGGGCAGGCAATGGCCCGGCGGCCCCCGCCGTTACCGGGCAAGAGCGCGTGCCCGGCCCATCTGCGCCCGGCGCGAATTCAGGTGGAACCGCGGACTGTCCAGTTCGCCCTGAGCCAAACGGCTCAGGGCGTTTTCGTTTTGAGCCGGAAAACACGGAAAAGGAGCGGTATATTGTGAAAAGCAGCGAAAAGAGTATGGAAAAGATCGTGAACCTGTGCAAGGCCCGGGGCTTCATCTTCGCCGGGAGCGAGATTTACGGCGGCCTTGCCAACACCTGGGATTACGGCCCCCTGGGCGTGGAGCTGAAGAACAACGTGAAAAAGGCCTGGTGGAAGAAATTCGTCCAGGAGAACCCCTATAACGTGGGGCTGGACGCCGCCATCCTCATGAACCCCCAGGTGTGGGTGGCCTCCGGCCACGTGGGCGGCTTCTCCGACCCGCTGATGGACTGCAAGGAGTGCCACGAGCGCTTCCGCGCCGACAAGGTGATCGAGGACTGGTGCCAGGAGAACGGCTTCCAGCTGGGCCGCAGCGTGGACGCCATGAGCCAGCAGGAGATGAAGTCGTTCATCGACGAGCACCAGATCGCCTGCCCCACCTGCGGCAAGTTCAACTGGACGGATATCCGGCAGTTCAACCTGATGTTCAAGACCTTCCAGGGGGTCACCGAGGACGCGAAAAACACCGTCTACCTGCGCCCCGAGACCGCCCAGGGCATTTTCACCAACTTCGTCAACGTCCAGCGCACCACCCGGCGCAAGCTGCCCTTCGGCATCGGCCAGATCGGCAAGTCCTTCCGCAACGAGATCACCCCGGGCAACTTCATCTTCCGCACCCGAGAGTTCGAGCAGATGGAGCTGGAGTTCTTCTGCAAGCCGGGCACGGAGCTGGAGTGGTTCGCCTACTGGAAAGACTTCTGCCACCAGTGGCTGCTGAACCTGGGCGTCAAGGAGGAGAACCTGCGCCTGCGCGACCACGACCCGGAGGAGCTCAGCCACTACTCCAACGCCACCACCGACTTTGAGTTCGCCTTCCCCTTCACCGACTGGGGCGAGCTTTGGGGGGTGGCCAGCCGCACCGACTTCGACCTCACCGCCCATCAGAACACCTCCGGCAAGGACCTGACCTACTTCGACCAGGAGACCGGCGAGCACTACGTCCCCTATGTCATCGAGCCCTCCCTGGGCGTGGAGCGGATGCTGCTGGCATTCCTTTGCAACGCCTACGACGAGGAGGTGGTGGACGAGGCCAAGAACGACGTGCGCACCGTGCTGCGCCTGCACCCCGCCCTGGCCCCCTTCAAGTGCGCGGTGCTCCCCCTGTCCAAAAAGCTGAGCGATAAGGCCAGGGAGGTCCAGGCCGAGCTGTCCAAGCATTTCATGGTGGACTTTGACGACGCCGGCTCCATCGGCAAGCGCTACCGCCGCCAGGACGAGATCGGCACGCCCTACTGCGTCACCGTGGACTTCGCCACCGTGGGCAGCGAGACCGAGATTGCCGACCACGCCGTCACCATCCGGGACAGGGACACCATGGACCAGGTTCGTGTGCCCATCAGCGGGCTGAAAAACTGGCTGGAGGAAAAGCTGGCCTATTAACTTTTCGTAAAATTGCGCGTTTGCCCGTGCACAGCGGGGCGAATTGTGATAGAATACCGGCGGCGGGCATCCAAACATGGGCTGCCTGCCGCCGGTATATCTTCTGTGGAGGCGCGGCGATGAAACAACTATTCTCCTGCTTTTTATTCCGAAAGCGCCCGGAGGACGGGCTGTCCGCCCCCCGCCGGGCGGCCTTCTGGCTTTGGAACGGGCTGCTCATGCTGGGCGCGGCGCTGGCCCTGGGCCTTTTGTGCCTGATGCTGGCCCCCGCCCAGTATGGCTGGGAGCTGTTCTACGATTATCTGGACCACCCGGCGCTGGTGGCGCTCAACCTGCTCCCCCCCGTGGTGCTCATGGCGCTGCTCTACGGCCTTTCCGGCCGGGCATGGCTGGCCTATGCGCTCACCTCCCTGCCGGTGCTGGGACTGGCCGCCGGGAATGCCTATAAGATGTTCTTCCGGGACGACCCGGTGATCGCCGCCGACCTGCTGCTGCTGGGGGAGGCGGGGAATATGGCGGGCAAATACCAGCTGTTCCTGTTCGGCAAGCTGGCCGCCGCCCTGGGCTGCGCCCTGGTCAGCGCGCTGCTGCTGGCCCTGCTGGCCCGGGGCCGGCCCCTGGGGCGCTTCCGGGCGGGCATCGCCGGAACGGCCCTGGCGTGCGCCGCCGCCCTGTCCCCCCTGTACGCCAGCGACCAGGTGTATCAGGACAACGCCAACGAGGAGCATATCAACAAGTGGTCGGTCACCCAGCAGTATGTGTCCCGGGGCCTGCTCTACCCCTTTCTGCACAGCGTGAAGGACGCCTTCCCCCGCCCCCCGGAGGGCTATGACCAGCGGGAGGCGGAGGGGTGGCTGGCCCAATATGAGGACGCCGCCATCCCGGAGGACAAAAAGGTGAACCTTGTGGGCATCATGCTGGAGGCCTTCACCGACTTCTCCCAGTTTGAGGAGATCCAGTTCTCCCAGGATGTCTACGCCGTCTGGCACGCCCTGGAGCAGGAGGGCTATTCCGGCTCTCTGCTCGCCAACATCTTCGCCGGGGGCACCGTCAATACCGAGCGGGCCTTTCTCACCGGCGTGGGCGACGGGAATTACGACTACCGGGGGGACGCCCCCTCCTACGTACGCTACCTCAAGGGCCAGGGCTACCGGGCCACCGGCAGCCACCCCAGCTACAACTGGTTTTACAACCGGCAGAATGTGAATGCCTACCTGGGCTTCGACTCCTACCGCTTCACGGAGGACTACTTCGGCCCGGTGTATGGCGCAGACCCGGTTCTCAACGACGATGGGTTCCTGCCCGACCTCACCCGGACCGTCTTGGAGCAGCTGGAGCAGGACGCGCCGCTGTTCTCCTTCTCCGTCACCTACCAGGGGCACGGCCCCTACGGGGACCGGGAGTGCTGGTGGGGGGAGCCGGAGGACTTTTTCACCAATCCGGGGCTTGACGACGCCTCCCGGTATATCCTGTCCAACTACCTGGGCTCGGTGATGGCCACCCAAAGGCACCTGGCGGACATGGTAGACGCTTTCCGTGCCTCGGATGAGCCCATCGTACTGGTGGTGTTTGGGGACCACAAGCCCTGGCTGGGCAACGGCAACAGCGTCTACCACGCCCTGGGCGTGACCCTGGACCAGGACAGCCAGGAGGGCTTTTACAACTACTGGTCCACTCCCTACCTCATCTGGGCCAACGGCGCGGCCAAGGCCGCTCTGGGCAGGGATGTCCGGGGGAAGGGGCCGGATATCTCCCCCTGCTTCCTGATGAATGTGCTGTTTGAGCAGCTGGGCTGGACGGGGGACGCCTATATGCAGGCAGTGGACCCGTGCCGGGCGGAGCTTCCCGTGATCCACAGTCACGGCGCCCGCCTCACCGCCGCCGGGGAACTGACCGCCCAGCTCCCGCCGGAGCAGAAGGAGCTGGCCCGCCGCTTCCTCTGCCTGAGCTACTACCGTGCCCACCAGCTGGAGCGCTGAGCGGGGGGAGGAAGAAACGCTATGACGCTGAAACAATTTTTTCAGGCCAACCCGGAGGCGGCGGTGGCCTTTTCCGGCGGGGCGGACTCCGCCTACCTGCTGTACGCCGCCGCCCGGTACGCCCGGCGGGTGCGGGCCTACTGCGCCCGCTCCCCCTTCCAGCCCGCCTTTGAGTGGGAAGACGCCCGGCGGCTGGCCGGGGAGCTGGGGGTGGGGCTGCGGGCGGTAGAGCTGGACGTGCTGGCCCTGCCGGAGGTGGCGGCCAACCCGCCGGAGCGCTGCTACCACTGCAAACGGGCCGTTTTCTCCGCCATTTCCCAGGCGGCCCGGGCGGACGGATTCCCCCTTTTAATAGACGGCACCAACGCCTCCGACGACGCGGCAGACCGCCCCGGCATGCGGGCCCTGGAGGAGCTGTCCGTCCGCTCCCCCCTGCGGGAGTGCGGACTGACCAAGGGGGAGGTCCGCCGTCTGTCAAAAGAAGCTGGGCTGTTCACCTGGGACAAGCCCGCCTACGCCTGCCTTGCCACCCGCATCCCCGCCGGGGAGGAGATTACCCGGGAAAAGCTGCAAAAAACCGAGGCGGCGGAGTCGCTGCTCTTCTCCCTGGGCTTTTCCGATTTCCGGGTGCGGCTTTTGGGAGGACGGGCCATGATCCAGCTGCCCGAGGGGCAGCTCCCCCTCCTGCTGGAGCGGCGCGGCCAGGTGCTGGACGGGCTGAAGGGAAAATATTCCGCGGTGCTGCTGGACCTGGAGCCCCGGGCCGGCGAACCACGATGAAGGGAGCGCACACACGATGAAAATACTGTATCTGGACTGCGGCATGGGGGCGGCGGGGGATATGCTGTCCGCCGCCCTGCTGGAGCTGCTGCCCGACCCGGACGCCTTTGTGGCCCAGGTCAACGCCCTGGGCCTGCCCGGCGTCCACGTCTCCCGGGAGCGGGCCGTCAAGTGCGGCATCACCGGCACCCGGTTGTCGGTGACGGTCCACGGCCGGGAGGAACACAGCTGCGACCACCACGGCCATGACCACGAGCACGACCACCACCATGAGCACGAACACCATCACCACCACAGCGGCATGGACGGCATCGGGCACATTGTCCAAGACCACTTGGACCTCCCTGCGCGGGTGAAGGACCAGGTCATGGCGGTATACTCCCTCATCGCCCAGGCGGAGAGCCAGGTCCACGGCGTGCCGGTGGACAAGGTCCACTTTCATGAGGTGGGCGCGCTGGACGCGGTGGCCGATATCACCATGGCCTGTATGCTTATGGACGCGCTGGCCCCCGCCCAGGTGGTGTGCTCCCCCGTCCGGGTGGGGACGGGGCAGGTGCGCTGCGCCCACGGGCTGCTGCCGGTGCCCGCCCCCGCCGCCGCACTGCTGCTCCAGGGCGTGCCCATCTACGGCGGGGACATCCAGGGGGAGCTGTGCACCCCCACCGGCGCGGCATTGCTCAAGCACTTCGTCACCCGCTTCGGCGATATGCCGGTGATGCGCCCCTCCGCCGTGGGCTACGGCTGCGGGCAGAAGGATTTCCCGGCGGCCAACTGCGTGCGGGCCATGCTGGGGGAGACGGAGGGCGGCGGGGACGAAATTGTGGAGCTGTCCTGCAATGTGGACGACATGACCGGCGAGGAGCTGGGCTTCGCCATGGAGCGGCTGCTTGAGGGGGGGGCGCTGGACGTGTACACCGTCCCCATCGGCATGAAGAAGTGCCGCCCCGGCACCCTGCTGCGGGTGATGTGCGCCCCGGCGGACCGGGACGCGCTGTGCGCCCTGCTCTTCCGCCATACCACCACCCTGGGCGTGCGGGAGTGCGCCCTGCGCCGCCACGTGCTGGAGCGCCAATGCCTCACGCTGGACACACCCCTGGGGCCCGTCCGGCAAAAGCGGGCGTCGGGCTATGGGGTCGACCGGCAGAAGTACGAGTTCGACGATCTGGCCGCCATCGCCCGGGCCCGGGGCGTCAGCCTCCGGGAGGCGGCGGAGCTGGCCGGAGGGGCACGCTCCGGCTGACCTGCCGCAGCCCGTCCCAATTGATAAACCCAAAGCCGGACCGGCGGAAACGCCCGGTCCGGCTTTGCATACGTGTGTGTTTTCCTCAATCCCATATGGATTTTTCCCGGCACATGTGGTACAATGCTCCAAAAAGCACCCGCGGCGCGGGGAAATGCGGAAAGGATGAGGAATACATATGGCGGAAGAGCGCAACGACGAGCTGCTGCCCGAGGGGCAGGACGCGATGATGGTATACATCAACCCCGAGCTGATCCAAAGCTTGGCGGACGTATCGGCCAGAAAGGAGCAGAGCTTCCGGGAGCTGCTGGAGGCGGCGGAGGAGGGGGATCTGGACGCCCAGTACCGGGTGGCCATGAACTACTGCAACGGCACCGGGGGCGCCCAGCGGGACGAAAGCCTGGCCTTCCGATGGTTCACCCGGGCTGCGGAGGGGGACTACATTGCCGCCCAGTACGGCCTGGGCATGTGCTTCGGCCGGGGCATCGGCACGGAAAAGGACCCGGAGCGGGCCGTCCAGCTCTTCTCCCAGGCGGCGGAACAGGGCTACCCCCCCGCCCAGTGTGAGCTGGGGCTGTGCTACGAGCTGGGTTCCGGGGTGGAGATGGACAAGGAGCGGGCGGCAGAGCTCTACCGGGAGGCGGCGGAGCAGGACCACGCCCCCTCCCAGTGCAATCTGGGCTTCTTCTATTACCGGGGCATCGGCGTGGAACAGGACTATGAGGAGGCCGCGGCCTGGTTTGCCAAGGCCGCCCAGCAGGAATATCCCCGGGCCCAAGAGCTGCTGGGCGAGTGCTTCGAGGCCGGCCTGGGCGTGGAGAAGGACGAGAAGCGGGCGGTGGAGCTCTACCGCGCCGCCCACGAGCAGGGCTTTGAGGCCGCCACCTGCGCCCTGGGGGTGTGCTACGACCGGGGCATCGGCGTGGAGCAGGACATGGAGGAGGCCGCCCGGCTGTACCGCCGGTGCGCCGAGGAGGACTACCCCAAGGGCCAGTTCCTGCTGGGGCAGAGCTATGAGCTGGGCCAGGGCGTGGAGCGGGACCCCGCCCAGGCGGTGGAGTGGTACGGCCGGGCCAGGGAGAACGACTATCCCCCCGCCGTGTGCGCCCTGGGGCTGTGCTATGAGCTGGGCACCGGGGTGGAGGCCGACCCGTCCCGGGCGGTGGAGTTCTACCGGGAGGCGGCAGAGCGGGGCTATGTCCCCGCCCAGTGCAATCTGGGCTTCTGCTACTACCGGGGCATCGGCGTGGATGTGGACGACGCCCAGGCCGTCCACTGGTTCGAGCTGGCCGCCGAGGAGGGATACCCCCGGGCCCTCGGCCTGCTGGGGGACTGCTACGACTTCGGCTATGGCGTGGAGGAGGACCACCTGAAGGCCGCCCAGCTCTACCGGGCGGCCAGCGAGGCGGGCTACCCCCCCGCCACCTGCTCGCTGGGGCTGTGCTACGAGCTGGGCACCGGGGTGGAGCAGGACATGGCGCGGGCGGTGGAGCTCTACCTCCAGGCCGCCGAGGCGGGGGACGCCAGAGCCCAGTGCAATCTGGGCTTCTGCTACTACCGGGGCATCGGCGTGGAGGAGGATAACGGCCAGGCGGCCCTCTGGTTCGAGCGTTCCGCCCAGCAGGGCCACGGCAGGGCCCTGTTCCTGCTGGGGCAGTGTTATGAGGGCGGCTTCGGCGTGGAGCAGGACATGGACCGGGCCGCCCGGCTCTACGCCGACGCGGACGAAAAAGGCCACCCCGCCGGCAGCTGCGCCCTGGGCCTGTGCTATGAGCTGGGCCGGGGGGTGGAGCAGGACAAGGCGCGGGCCGCCCAGCTCTACCGCAAGGGGGCCGAGGCGGGGGACGCCCGTGCCCAGTGCAACCTGGGCTTCTGTTACTACCAGGGCATCGGCGTGGAGCAGGACGACAGTCAGGCCGCGCAGTGGTTCGCCAAGGCCGCCGGGCAGGAGTACCCCCGGGCCCAGCAGCTGCTGGGCGAATGCTATGACAACGGCTACGGCGTGGAAAAGGATGAAGCCAGGGCGGCCCAGCTCTACCGCCTGTCCTATGAGGCGGGCTATCCCCCCGCCGCCTGCTCCCTGGGGCTGTGCTACGAGCTGGGCTCCGGCGTGGAAGCCGACCCCGCCCGGGCGGTGGAGCTCTACCGCGAGGCGGCGGAGCAGGGCTATGCCCAGGCCCAGTGCAACCTGGGCTTCTGCCACTACCGGGGCATCGGCACCCCGGAGGACAACAACGAGGCGGTAAAGTGGTTTTCCAAGGCCGCCGGGGCGGGCCAGCCCCGGGCCCAGCAGCTGCTGGGCGAGTGCTATGAGAACGGCTACGGCGTGGAAAAGAACCTGGAGAAGGCGGTGGAGCTCTACCGCAAATCCCACGAGCAGCGCTACCCCGCCGGCACCTGTTCGCTGGGGGTGTGCTACGAGTTTGGCCGAGGCGTGGAGCGGGACGTCAAACAGGCAGCGGAGCTCTACCGTCAGGCGGCGGAGCAGGGCAGCGCCTGGGCCCAGTGCAACCTGGGCTACTGCTACTACCAGGGCATCGGGGTGGACATGGACGACGCCGAGGCCGTGAAGTGGTTCACCCAGGCCGCCGCCCAGGGCAGCGCCCGGGCCAGCTTCCTGCTGGGCGAGTGCCATGAGTACGGCTACGGCGTGGAGGAGGACTTTGACGAGGCCTTCCGCCTCTACCGCACCGCCCACGAGGGGGGTTATCTGGCGGGCACCTGCTCGCTGGGCCTTTGCTATGAGCTGGGCCGCGGTGTGGAGGAGGACAAGGGGGAGGCTGCGCGGCTCTACCGCCAGGCCGCCCAGGCGGGCAATGCCCGCGCCCAATGCAATCTAGGCTTTTTCTACTACCTGGGCATCGCCGTGGAGGAGGACGACGTCCAGGCGGCGCAGTGGTTTGCAAAAGCCGCCGCCCAGGGCCACCACCGGGCGGAATTCCTGCTGGGCGAATGCTATGAAAACGGCTACGGCGTGGAAAAGGACGGGAAAAGGGCGGTGGAGCTGTATACGCTGGCCCACCAGGGGAAAAACTCCGACGGCACCTGCTCGCTGGGGGAGTGCTACGCCGCCGGGCTGGGCGTGGGGCGGGACGAGGCCCGGGCCGCCGCCCTATACGCCGAGGCCGCCCAGCGGGGCAGCGCCCGGGGGGCGTATTTGCTGGGGGGCTGTTATGAGCAGGGCCTGGGAGTGGGCAAAGACCTGGACAAGGCCCGGGAGCTCTACCGGCAGGCCGCGGACAAAAAGCACCAAAAAGCGCAGGAGGCCCTGGAGCGGCTGAGCGCGGGAGAGGCTGCGCAGCCCAAGCCCGGGCCCGCCCCGGCCACCGGAAAGCCGGAGCAGAAAAGGGGGCGCAGGGGCTGGTGGCCCTTCGGCAGAAAGTGACCGCCGCCCGGAGGGCAGGGGGAGGCAAAATGTCAGAAAAAACGGCGGCAGAAGCGGCCATTTTGTGAATATCTTGCGGCACAGATGCGCAAACTGACGGCGGACGGCAGGGCGGGGAGGGGCGGCCCCGTTAGAGTGCGCAATTTTCCCCGCGGCGCGCAGGGCAATATTAGCGAAAATATACAATATAGGGCTTTGTATATTTCCATATAATTCTTTCCTCGTGCGTTATGATAAGGATGGTCATGATTTGGCCCGCCGGTGCGCGCAGGCGCGGCCAAAAATATTATTCATGCAAACCGCATAAGGAGGAGCCATGAAAGGCATTTGTGTCAGAAGCGAGATCAACCCGCTGAAAAAGGTGCTGCTGCACCGCCCCGGCAAAGAGCTGCTGAACCTGACCCCCGACACCCTGGGAGAGCTTTTGTTTGATGACATCCCCTTCCTGAAGGTCGCCCAGGAGGAACATGACGCCTTCGCCCAGATTCTGCGCGACAACGGCACCGAGGTGGTCTATCTGGAAGACCTGATGACCGACGTGCTCAGCCTCAATCCCAAGCTGGTGGAGCCCTTCCTGCGCCAGTGGCTGT